>JBBSBG010000019.1:0-18255 GCA_038251495.1 Cytophagales bacterium | reverse complement strand
GGAATTTTTGGCGCATGTTACAAGTTTGCGGTGTTCATGAACTTAGGTATTCAGGCTTTTCGCTATGCAGCCGAGCCATTTTTCTTTTCAAATGCCCACGATAAAAACTCGCCTGCACTATTCGCTAAAATAAATCACTACTTCGTAATTACCTGTTGTATTGTATTACTTGGCGTGAGTACTAATATCGATATTCTTAAACATCTTATTGGTGACAATTTTTGGGGCGGCCTTTCTATCGTGCCTCCTTTGTTATTAGCTTATTTGTTTTTAGGTATCTATTATAATATGAGTGTTTGGTTCAAGCTCACAGACAAAACACATTGGGGAACAATCATAACGTTAGTTGGCGCAGTGATTACCATTGTCGGGAATATTATTTTAATTCCGATACTCGGCTTTATGGGCAGTGCACTCGCAGCGGTGCTTTGTTATTTTGCCATGGCAATTATTTGCTATTTAATTGGTCAGCGGCATTACCCAATACCTTATACTATAACACGCGATGTAGGGTACATCATTTTCACGTATTCGATTACTTTGCTTGTAAATAGAGTTGTCTTTGAAAGCCAACTTTTCGCGACAGGATTTCATGCATTCATACTAATTTTATTCCTGGTCTTCATCTATTTGGCCGAAAGGAAGAATTTTAACAAACCTATCGCCTGATAATTTGTAGTTTTACTACGAGCTAAACTTTCTACTGATGAATATTATCATTCCCATGGCCGGTATCGGCAAGCGGCTTCGGCCGCATACATTAACTACTGCCAAACCACTGCTGCCAATTGCAGGCAAACCCATTGTGCATCGTTTGGTTGAAGACATCGCCCGCGTATGTCCGGAGACAATCAATAAAATCGGCTTCATCGTTCATCCCAGATTTGGCAAGCAAGTAGAGGAAGATTTAAAAGCCGTAGCAAAAGCTGTTGGGGCCGAAGGAAAAATCTATTATCAGGAAGAAGCGAAAGGCATTTCGCATGCGCTGCTTTTTGCTAAAGAATTATTTGAAGGAAAAGTTATTGTCGCTTTCGCAGATACGTTGTTCCGGGCCGACTTTAAATTGAACACCACACTTGACGGTACTATCTGGGTGCAGAAAGTTGAAAACCCATCGCAGTTTGGTGTTGTTAAGTTGAACGCGAAAGGAGAAATCACAGAACTGGTGGAAAAGCCATCAACCTTTGTATCTGACCTGGCCATTATTGGTATCTATTTTTTTAAAGATGGTGAAAAGCTTCGTGCTGAAATGCAATATTTATTGGATAACGACATAAAAGAAAAAGGCGAGTATCAGTTTACCACGGCTCTTGAAAATATGAAAAAGAAAGGAGCCTTGTTTGTTCCTGGCGAAGTTCAGGAGTGGCTTGACTGTGGTAACAAAGCAAACATGATTCAAACCAACCAACGCTACCTGGAATTCATTAAAGATCAAAAACTAATTTCCGCTAAAGCGAAACTGATTAATAGCGTAATCATTCCACCGGTTTTTTTAGATGACGATGTAACGATTGAAAACTCCGTAATAGGACCACATGTATCTATTGGAGCAGGCACCACAATACGGGATAGCCGGATCGCTAACTCTATTATTCAAAAGAACTGTAACCTTTCCGGGGCAACCTTAAAAAGCAGTCTTTTAGGAAATTTCGTTAATTTTGAAGGAAAATCTGCCGACCTGGATTTGGGAGATTTTAGTACGATTTGATCCTTCGCCCGTTGACAAATAGAAAATTCCATTTATACATTATTATTGCCTTCATTCAACTGCTGACGGTGGCTACGCCTGCGTTTTCGCAAAAGAGAAAAAACAATCCAGATCCTAAATCCAATGATGGTCGTTTGCGTGAAGCAGAATTCTTTTTTGTAGAAGCTGAGAAATATTTCATTCTGGAAGATTATGCTAAGGCACTACTCTATTTCCAGCGAGTTGCCGAATTAAATCCAACAAGCGCAACCGTTCATTACAAGATTGCCGAAATTCTGGCAAAAGGAACGAAGGATGAGGACATGCAAAAGGCCGCGCAGAATATTGAAATCGCCTTGAAGTATGAAAAGAAAAACAAATACTTCTATGTATTAGCATCTAACATCTATTCAAGCTTGGGTGATTTTGAAAAAGCCACGGATGCCTTGGAGACAATGATGAAAGAGGTAAAGGGCACCGATGACTATCTGTTTGAACTTGCTGCCTTGTATCTCTACAATAAAAAAGAAGACGCTGCTCTTAAAGTGTACAATCGTGCTGAAGAAACGATGGGAGTTAATGAAGTGTCGTCCCTTCAAAAACAAAGAATTTATTTAGAGAAAGGAAAATTAAACGAAGCCATTGCCGAAGGTGAAAAACTATTACAAGCCTTTCCGGATGAAGAACGCTATGTTCTTGGTTTTGCTGAAACGCTCGCAACTGTAGGACAGCGGAGTAAAGCCATTCAATACATCGAAACTTTTGTAAAAGATCATCCGGAAGCAGGAAATTCAAAAATGATTTTGGCGGGACTTTACAAAGACGAAGGTCAGGAAGAGAAATCCAGAAATTACGTACTCCAAGTTTTTGACGACCCCGCAGTTGATGTGAGCAGCAAAGTGTTGATGATGGGAACCTACAACGCCACACTTTCGCAGAATAGAACCAGAAAAATCAAAGATCCTGAATTAGAAGTTTTTGTTTTAAAACTTTTCGACAAGCTCGAATCGAATTATCCAAACGAAAGCAACGTGCATTTAGTAGGTGGTGATTTATTTATGACATTGGAAAAAGACGAAGAAGCCAAACGCGAATATTTAAAAACTGTGCGTAGTGGATCAGCCAGCTTTGAAGCATGGCAAAACCTGCTTTACTTAGAAACTCAGGCCGACCAAATTGATAGTGTGCTTGCGCATTCGGAAGAAGCGCTTGAAGTGTTTCCGAATCAGGCAATGATTTATTACTTCAATGGATTTGCGCACTTAAGGAAAAAAAATTACAAAGAGGCCGCCTATTCATTGGAGCAATCAAAGCGATTGTCTGCAACAAATCCTGGGTTTATCAGCGAACTTAACTCAATGTTAGGCGATTGCTATAATGGCGCAAAAGAATATTCAAAATCCGATCAAGCCTATGAAGAAGCGTTGAGGTTTAACCCAAATAATGACATGGTGCTCAACAACTATAGTTACTATCTTTCTTTACGAAAAGAGAATCTTGATAAAGCAGAAAAGATGTCATCTTTGTTAGTGAAGAATTTTCCGGACAACGCGAGTTATTTAGATACCCATGCATGGGTTTTATACGCGCGCGAAAAATATAAAGAAGCTAAAAAGGTAATTGAGAAGGCTATTCAAACCGGACAACCTACAGCCACGCATTTTGAACACTATGGTGATATATTATTTCAATTAGGCGATATTGACAATGCCGTAAAGCAATGGCAAAAGGCAAAGCAACGCGATGCAGGTAATGCCAGCTTGGATAAAAAAATTAATAATCGAAAACTTAACTGATAGAAGTGGCTACTAATCCTAATTATCCATTGGCATCTAATTTAAAATCACTTCTCTTGGTTTTCGCTTCGGTTATTTTCCTGCAATCCTGTAACCGTAAAGTAATTCCAACCTTACCAAATGCACCAACATCGCTTAACATTGAAGAAATAGATTTTGGATACCTGCATGGAAAGGCTCGTATGGTTTTTAAAGATGATAAAAGAGAACGCGAGGTAAAAGCCAACATCAGAATTCACAAAGACAGTATAATATGGATGAATTTTTCCGTAATTGGTGTTCAGGGCGGCAAAGCCTTAATTAATAAAGACTCCATAACAATTATAAGCACTGTTGACAAGGAGTATTACGTTTTTGATTACGTGGAACTTTCTAATCGTTTCAATTTTAAAATTGACTACGCTGTTTTGGAAGCAGCCATGTTGGGTAACCCTATTAGACCAAAGCAGTTTAACGATGAAATTAGCCGCGAAGGTGATTACGAAAGGCTTCTTCAAACCGAAGGCTCGGTAACTATAAAGAATCTTATTAATCCGAGTCTCAAAAAGATTGAGAAGGTAGAGTTGGTGGAGTCATCCACAAGTAATAAATTGAACTTAGAATACTCTAACTTCCAACCTTTGGGCGACAAAAACTTTCCGTATAACGGAATGGTAAGTATTTTCTATAAAACCACCGCGGGCATCATTAATAATACCATTAGTTTTGAATATAATAAAGTCGAAATTGGTAATAAGGAGTTGAAATTCCCTTTCAATATTCCGAAACGATATGACCGCAGGTAAATCATATTTTTTAATTCTACTGTTTTTACTTGTCTCACCTCTTGTGTTTGCGCAAAAGAGCAAATCTCAATTGCAGAAAGAAAAGCAAGAGAATCTGGAGAAAATAAAAGAGACAGAAAAAATTCTCGCTGAAACTGGCGAAAAAAAAGAAAACTCCTTGGGTGAATTGGTTGCTATTAACCAGCGCATCTTGCAACAAGAGTCTTTAATGAAAGGAATCAAAAGTGAAATCTCATTACTTGATTACGACATTAGTGAAAACAATCAGATTATTGATGCGCTTGAGGGCGATGTGAAAAAATTAAAAGAGGAATATGCATCTATGCTCTTTGCTGCACAAAGGGCAAGTGGAAAAGTTGATAAGCTTACGTTTCTTTTTTCAGCTCATTCATTTGATCAATTGATGATGCGCCTCAAGTACATGGAGCAATATGGAAAGGTAAGGCAAGATCAGGCCGTAGCGATAGAAAAGGTTCAGCATATTTTAAAAGAGCAAGTGCGCGTGACTGAGGTGAAACGAGGTGAGAAAACTAACTTGCTAAACGATGAGACTAAGGCGAATACTAAACTCACTGACTTAAAGCAGAAACAACGCACCATCGTTCAATCATTGGAGAGGCAGGAAAAACAATTGAGAAAAGATATAGAGGTTACGCGCAAGGCGGTGGCAGAATTAGATAACCTGATTGCAAAAATCATAAAGGAAGAATTAGAACGAGCAGCGCGTGAAGCACGCGACAACAAAAAGAACACGCGCGAGGCAACGGTTGCATTATCGAATTCCTTTGAAGAAAATAAAAATAAATTTCCCTGGCCCGCATCAGGTTTTGTGTCTCAAAAATTTGGTCGCCAACAGCACCCAGTGTTAAAAGGAATTATAATCCAAAATGATGGCGTTAACATTCAAACAAAGCAGGGTGAGGAAGTTCATTCTATCTTCAATGGAGAGGTTAGTCGAGTTGCGTTTACCCCAGGTATTGGCAGTACAGTGATTATAAAACATGGTGATTTTTTTACCGTTTATACTGGCTTAAAGGACATCTCCGTAAAGCAAGGTCAAAAGGTGAATACCAACCAGGAAATTGGCAATGTATTATCAAATGGTGAGGGTATCTCCGAACTCCGGTTTCAGATAAGGAAAAATTTTGATGCCCTCGATCCACAGGAGTGGCTTAGAAACTAGGCTGAACGGTAAAATCATTGAATTCAGTCCGTTTTGTAAGCAAAGAAAACCTCTTTCGTTACTCGTTTAAGCATATTTCTATATCTTTACATACTTAAATTTCTTTATTATGGACGCTATTATTTTGATTGGAATGCCCGGCATGGGCGAGTGGGTTGTAATCGGTTTGTTCGTATTAGTATTTTTTGGAGCTAAGAAAATACCTGAATTCGCTAAAGGATTAGGTAAGGGCTTCAGAGAGTTCAAGGATGCCGTGAAAGATGTGAAGCAAGAAGTTGACGATGCCGGAAAGCAAGTTCCTAAGATTGACGATAAGTAAGCATTGAGTACGGAGTCGAACTTAACAGATTTATCAAACAATCTTTTTGACGGAACTCTTTCAAGTGTTAATTTTTGTTTCTTAAATGTCACATGGAATGTCCGTTGTTAATGATCAGGCAAGTGGGTCTGTTGTTCCAACGGACATTTCATGTGTTGACAGGATTAACAGATTTCTCACCAACATCGATGCGAAGAAACACCTCAATGTTTTTTTGAGTGTGTACGGGCAAGAAGCACTTGCCCGAGCTGCAACGATTGATTTCAAAATCCTACATAAAAAGGCGGGTAAGTTAGCAGGTCTTGTTATAGGCCTTAAGGACGTGCTTTGCTACAAAGATCATCCGCTGCAGGCAAGCAGTAAAATTCTGGATGGTTTTGAATCTCAATTTAATGCTACTGCAGTTCAACGTTTATTGGATGAAGACGCCATTATTATTGGCCGACAAAATTGTGATGAATTTGCTATGGGTTCATCAAACGAAAACTCGGCATTCGGTGCAGTATTAAATGATCTTGATAACTCGCGTGTGTCCGGTGGATCTTCGGGTGGCTCAGCAGTTGCTGTAATGGCCAATTTGTGTGATATCTCTATTGGATCGGATACCGGTGGGTCAGTGCGCCAACCAGCAGCATTTTGTGGCATTCTTGGGTTAAAGCCAACCTATTCGCGTATCTCGCGTCACGGTTTAATTGCTTATGGTTCTTCCTTTGATTGTATCGGCATCTTTTCAAAGAAGTTAACAGATATAGCTTTAGTGCTTGAAGTTATTGCAGGTGCCGATGAGTTTGATAGTACGGTTTCCCGAAAGGAAGTGCCTACTTATCAATCGGAATTAACAACTGCAAAAAAAACAACATTCAAGATTGCTTACCTGCGCGATGCATTTGAATCGAAAGCGTTACAGCCCGAAATAAAAGATTTAATGGCTGAGAAAATTCAGCAACTTAAAGAAGCAGGGCATACTGTAGAGCCAATTGATTTTCCGTTAAGTGAATATATTTTACCCACGTATTATATTCTGGCAACTGCCGAAGCAAGTTCAAACTTATCGAGGTATGATGGTGTGCGGTATGGCTATCGAAGTGAGCAGGTAACGAACCTTCAATCGCTCTATAAAAAAACTCGCTCCGAAGGATTTGGCAAAGAAGTGCAACGAAGAATTTTACTGGGAACGTTTGTGCTAAGTGCAAGTTATTACGATGCTTATTACACCAAAGCACAAAAAGTAAGACGGTTGATTCGCGAAAAGACGAAAGAAATTTTTTCTGATTATGATGTTATTCTCTCTCCTACTACACCCACAACCGCTTTTGAGATTGGCGAGCATACAAACAATCCTATTGAAATGTACTTGGCCGATTTGTTTTCCGTTCATGCTAATGTAGCCGGTGTGCCTGCTATTTCGGTGCCCTGCGGATTTGATAAAGAAGGTTTGCCAATTGGGCTCCAATTAACTGCCGATGACTTCGAAGAGTCTAAACTCTTTCAGATGTCGCAGGTTATTATGAACTTAGCGTAATATTTTGCCTTTACGGGTTTGATATAAAGTGATGAAATACTACTTAATTAAACTATATACGAAGTTATTAGGGGTAAGCCCGCTTAGAGCGGTGAGACCCCTGTCCTATTTAAGAAATCTTAGCTCTTTGTACAAGTACTTAAGTTTACCCATATTTTTTGCTCTAATCTCAACATTCGCCAAGGCACAACAGCCCGATACGCTGGCGCTTCCTGAGCCAACAAACGATCAGGTTCCTACAGATTCCATTGTAGTTGAGTTAATCATTCTTCCAAGCAATTTAGAATACATTCCCGGTGATGATACTCCAGAGTTATTTGCCGACAGACTAAGTTGCATTCAACAGCAAATACCGCTTACCTACAATAATACTGTGCATGGTTTTATCGACTACTTCACGGTGCGCAATCGTGATTATACTCGCATGATGCAGCGAAGAAAAGATTTATTCTTCCCGCTGTTCGAAAGATATTTAAGTGACTACAATCTACCCGATGAACTAAAGTATTTATCCATCATCGAATCCGGATTAAATCCAAGAGCGGTATCGAAAGCTCGGGCTGTCGGGCTTTGGCAGTTTATGCCGGGCACAGGCCGGTACTTTGACTTGAAAACGGACTGGTATGTTGATGATCGTATGGATCCGGAAAAATCAACTGATGCTGCTTGTCGATATCTAGCACAGTTATATAGAATGTTTGGTAATTGGGAGTTAGCCTTAGCCGCTTACAATTCAGGGCCGGGCACAGTACGAAAAGCAGTGCGAAAATCAGGGTATAAAAAATCTTTTTGGGAAGTGTACCCACACTTGCCAAGAGAAACGCGGGCGTATGTGCCGCAATTTATTGCAATTATATACGCAATGAATTATACGGAACAACACAATCTTGTAGAAACCGCTCGTGAAGAAATACCTCAATATGATACATTGGCTGTCAAACAATTTTTACATTTTGAAACATTAGCTAAGTTAACCGGAACTTGTTTGGAAGATTTGCAAAAATTAAATCCAGCTGTAATCCGAAATGTTCTTCCTGCAAATAGTCGATTCCCAATAATTAAAATGCCAATTCACGCTAAGGCTGCACTTGATTTAAATCGCGCCAGCATATTAGATTCTGCATCACGAGTTGGAAGAATAGAAAATGAACTTTATGCTGCGAATCCTTCGGTTAATACAATTGGCCGGGAACGTATTACCTATAAAGTTGTATCTGGCGATGTACTTGGATCAATCGCTATGCGACATGGCGCGCGTATTGAGGATATTAAGGGTTGGAATAATCTTTCAGGGAATACAATTCGCACCGATCAACGGTTAATTATTTGGGTTTCGCCTGCTAAAGCTGTGGTATCCTCCCGAAGTGTTGCTGCTGAGCCGGTGCTGCTGTCGCCTGATACCAAAACATACATTGTTCAGCCAGGCGATACCTTGTGGGATATTTCGAAAAAACTTCCCGGCCTGACCGTTGAGAAAATAAAAACATTAAACAATCTAAAAACCAACAACCTGCAACCAGGTCAAAAATTGATTGTTGGTTAATTTGAGAAAATCTGTGACGATTGTCGTCATTAGGAATTATAGATGTGGCTAATTTTATCGTTGATTCATGAAGTACCTATTTCCACTATTCATTTCCGTTTTCATTTTTTTAGTTTCCTGTTCCGATCCTGGTGGAAATAATTTGCCTAACGCATCCGGAAAGACGGGCGATATTTTTTTAGTGATGGATTCATTACAGTGGAAAGGTGCATTAGGCGATGTTCTGGATTCCTTATTCAGTGCTGAGATGGATGGATTACCCAGAAAAGAATCGATTTTTCACATGCGTTGGATTGATCCGCGAAAAATGAATTATGTACTAAAGCAGCGAAGAAATTTGATCTATGCAGTTACACTCGATCAACGATCGGTAGGTGCCAGTCAGATTAGAAAAACATTCACGCCTGAATCGCTTCAAAAAATAAAATCAAACCCTGATCTTTTCAGTCAGAATACAAAAAACCTATTTGCAAAAAATCAGGAAGTGCTATTCCTTTTTGGAAACACTGAAAAAGAATTGATAAAAAAAATAAGAACCTACGGAACAAAACTTGTACAACACTTTGATGTAAGCGAACGTGAACGGTTGACTGTAGCACTGTTTAAGTCAAAACAATCAAAAGGAATTCCTGAAATTCTGCGCAAAAAATTCAATTGCGAAATAAAAGTTCCGTTTGGGTTTCAGTTAGTTGCCAACGATTCTAATTTCTTTTGGCTTCGGCAAATCAATCCGTATGATGATAAAGATATTTTTATAACACGAAAAAAATATATTTCACAAGAACAGTTTAAACCTGACAGTTTAATTGCTTGGCGCGATCAGATTTGCCGCTATAATATTTTTGAAGACCCTGAAAGAATTGAAACTTACTTGGTAACTGAAACTTCTGTTCCTTACAAACCTATAATCACGAAAGAGATTATATTCAACAAAAAATTTGCTGTTGAAATGCGTGGCTTGTGGCGAACCAATAACTTAACTATGGGTGGCCCTTTTATCTCGTTTTCTTTTGTGGATGAAGATTTAGCGATGATGTATTACATCGAAGGATTTACCTACAGTCCAAGTAAAGATCAGCGCGAGCTTATTCGCGAACTTGAAACTATTCTTTATACGTTTAGAACGAGTGGAGAATTAGCTCAGACTAACAAATAAGATATTACTCATCTAAGCAATTAATAATTTCTATTGATTATTAATAATTCCTATCGGTTAGGTTGTAAATTGCTTATTCTAATTTCTAACTAGAATCTCTATGTCTATTAAAATCCGCAAACAAGACGCACTTAATTATCACACTCAAGGGCAGCCCGGCAAAATTGAAGTAGTGCCAACCAAAATGTTGAGTACTCAACTTGATTTGGCACTGGCATACTCACCCGGTGTTGCTGAACCTTGTAAAGAAATTGCGGCCAACAAAGATGATGTTTATAAATATACCGCTAAGGGGAATCTCGTTGCTGTAATCACCAACGGAACGGCTGTATTAGGTCTTGGTAACATAGGTCCCGAAGCATCCAAGCCTGTGATGGAAGGAAAGGCCGTGTTGTTTAAGAAATATGCAGGCATTGATAGTTTCGATATTGAAATTGATGAAGAAGATGCAGATTCATTGATCAAAATTATAAAATCGCTTGAGCCAACCTTTGGCGCAATAAATCTGGAAGACATTAAAGCGCCCGAATGTTTTAAGATTGAAGCTGAGTTGCGTGAGAAGATGAACATTCCCGTCATGCATGATGACCAACATGGAACCGCTATTATATCAAGCGCGGCATTACTTAATGCCTTGATAGTAGTAAATAAAAAAATTGAAGAGATTGTATTGGTAGTAAATGGTGCCGGTGCTGCGGCTGTTTCTTGTTCGCGACTATACATGGCATTAGGGCTTAAGAAAGAGAACCTGATCATGTGCGATAGTAAGGGTGTAATAAACAAAGACCGCATTGGGCTTGATGCAATAAAATCAGAATTTGTTACCTCCCGAAAACTTACCACACTGCAAGAAGCGATGAAAGGTTGCGATGTGTTTGTTGGGCTATCCGTTGCCAATGCCATTACGCAAGAATATGTAATGAGCATGGCAAAAGATCCGATCGTGTTTGCTTTGGCGAATCCTGATCCTGAAATAGCGTATGATCTTGCCATGAAAACCCGCCCTGATTTAATTATGGGTACTGGTCGCTCCGATCATCCTAACCAGGTGAACAATGTGCTTGGGTTTCCTTATATTTTTAGAGGCGCACTGGACGTGCGCGCTACCGAGATAAATGAAGCAATGAAATTGGCTGCTGTGCATGCTCTTGCTGAATTAGCCAAAGAGCCTGTTCCAGATATGGTTTTTCAAGCGTACGGTGTAGAGCGAATTCAGTTTGGGAGAGATTATTTAATTCCAAAACCACTCGATCCAAGATTAATTACAACCGTATCTCCAGCCGTTGCTAAAGCGGCCATGGAGTCAGGTATGGCACGTAAACCTATTACCGATTGGGGAGCATACAACAATGAGTTATTGAAGCGCATTGGAATTGATTCCACTTTAACATCACGCATCATTGAGCGTGCAAAGAAGAGTCCTAAGAATATTGTGTTTGCTGAAGCCGATCATCCAAAGATTTTAAAGGCTGCACAAATTTTACAAGATGAAGGAATTGCTCATCCTATCTTATTAGGCTATCGTGAACAGATTCAGAAATTAGTAGAAGAGCACGGATTAGATATTGAAGGATGTACGATTATCGATCCTCGGGAAGAGGAAGCGCGTGAAGAGAAGTATGCAAAAGCATTTTATGCTAAACGACAGCGTAAAGGGACAACGTTAAAAGATGCTTATCGAGTGATGCGCGATAGAAATGCATTTGGTGCTATGATGGTTGAGTTTGGTGAGGCCGATGCTTTAGTATCTGGGTTGACTAAAGACTATCCTAAAACTATTCTTCCATCCCTTCAAATTATTGGAATGGCCGAAGGTGTAAAGCGCGTGGCGGGCATGTACATTATCATGAATAAGAAGGGAAGCTTCTTCTTCTCCGATTGCACAGTAAACGTAGATCCTACAAAAGAAGAACTCACAGAAATCATTGGACTCACGGCTCGGGGTGTTAAATTCTTCGATATAGATCCGCGGGTTGCGGTGTTAAGTTATTCAAACTTTGGGTCGAGCAAAGGGGAAATACCTGAAAAGACACGCGAAGCAGTGCGTATGGCCAAACAAAGATTCCCTGATTTAGTAATTGATGGAGAAATTCAAGCCAACGTTGCATTTGATACTGATTTGCAAAAAGAAATCTATCCATTCAGTGCTTTATCAGAGCAAGGCGCGAACACGCTTATCTTCCCGAATTTAGCAGCGGCAAACATCTCCTATAAGTTATTGATGGAGATTGGTGGAGCGGAAGCAATCGGTCCGATTTTGTTAGGCATGAAAAAGCCTGTACACATCTTACAACTGGGTAGCACCATTCGCCAGATTGTGAATATGGCAGCAATTGCTGTAGTGGATGCGCAACTGCACGAACAAAATGATCATTTGTAATTCATTCAACTAATTTTGCGCGCATAGCTTCAAGTCTTTTTTTCCTGGCCACATGCCATCCTCTGTGTTCCCAACTTGCTAAGTAGATGGTGATTGCAAATAGTACAGTAATTGCTAAAAGTATAGTGAACGATTTGTTTTCAGCCATCGCATTTAGAAACATCAGAATTCCAATGGCCATTACATAAAAGAGCATGCCGTAAGAAAGTCTTGCCTGATAGGTTGCATTTGCAATTGCATGATCAAGATCACCCAACATGGTTCGATCAAATCGGTTTTCACTTTTTAGCCGGCTGCTTCGTTTAAAATAAAGATACATCGCGGTAGCCAACATAAGTATACCCATCGCATTATTAAACAGATTTGCTGCATGTTGAATATTTAAACCCAGCACAATACTACCCGAAAAAATATTTACCACAATTAGCATGATTTCAATCCTACTAACTAGGTTGCTACTTGAACGCTTCTTTCCTTCAATATTTTGCTGAAGAAGTTTTTCATCAACTACAAACAAGTGCTGTTTGTTCTGTTCGTCCCATATCGTTCTCATTTCTTCAAATTTCATAGTGTTGACTCTTTTTTGATTGTTCAATCAGATACTTTTTAATACGATGAATTTTTATCGCAACATTACTTTCAGAAACACCAAGTATGTCGGCCATATCTCTATAACTAAAATCGTCAAGCAGCAACAAACAAAGCGACCGGTCAATTTCATTTAGCTTACTGATTTCATCATACAACCAATCTATACGTTCATTTTGAGGCTTGCTTTCAGCTTGCAAAACTGGCATCGATGCCAAATCTTCCGTCACACGCTTTTTTTCATTGCTCTTCCATCGCAACGCAGTATTAAGGGCAATTCGGTAAAGCCAGGTTGTAACTGCCGCCTCATGTCTAAAGTTGGGTATCGATCTCCAAACCTGTAAGGATATTTCCTGAAAGAGATCGTCCCGATCATCCGCAGTAATCGTATAGGCTCTCACTATCTTAAATAATAGCGCTGAGTGACTATTCAACCATTCCTTAAAGACATCTCGTTGATCGCTATCCTTCATTTACTTGGTTTTACTCATTAGTTATTCAAATAATTAGTTTCTCACCAATGGTCTGTGTCCTCACAGAACACAAAAAGTTTCGGTCTGTAAGGATACAGACCGAGGGTTTACAACCATTGCTTAAACACATCCCGCTGTTCACTATTCTTCATTCAATTGCTTTTATACTTTTATTAGTACATCAAAAAATCATTTTCTTACAGAAAAGTAAATAATTCAAGCCTGCTTCTTTTGAGTATTTTCAAAATCTGCCGCCCGTGGTCTGTGTCTTCCCCATAGTCGTTAACTTAAGAGAATTTAATGTTCCGTAGGAACTAAATATCGGCAACAGTCTTAATCAGAAATGTAGTCGAGTCCTGTAGGGACGTAATATATTTCGTACCTACGGTACTTTATTTACCTATAAAATTCTATTCTACCTATATTTCGCCTCTAACGAGGCTTAATTTAACGACTATGGTGTCTTCACTAAGGATACAGACCGAGGGTTTACGCTGAGTGACAATCCAGCCGTAGCTTAAACACATCTCACTTCGCTGTTCACTATCCTTCATTCAATTGCTTTAATACTTTTATTTGTACATCAAAAAATTATTTTCTTACAGAAAAGTAAATTATTTGAGACTGCCTTTTAGAGTACTATAAAATCTGCACACATAACAGTTATTGACCTTGCTTTTATATTTGTTTACCTGCCCAAATCCTCGTAAACTGCATTCATTTTTTAAACTTTTATGATTGCATATCTTAAAGGCAAGCTCGTTCACAAAGAGCCCACTTTTATAATACTTGATGTAAATGGAATTGGCTACCAAGTGAGCATTTCATTGCACACATTTTCTGAAATTAAGGACAAGGAAGACCTGAAACTTGTTACGTATTTGCACGTGCGCGAAGATGCCCAAATCTTGTATGGCTTTATTAATGAACTTGAAAAGCAAATGTTTCAACACCTCATTTCGGTAAACGGAGTCGGGCCCAATACAGCGTTGGTTGTACTTTCTTATTTGCCTCCAAATGAATTGCGGGCCGCCATTGTAAGCGAAAATGCGGCTGCCCTGCAAGCCGTAAAGGGTATTGGTGGAAAGACTGCCCAACGGGTAATACTCGAGTTGAAAGATAAGCTTAGAAAAGACCAGCTTGATGATACTGGAAAACCTGGTTTTGCACACAATACTGTGCGGCATGAGGCGTTAACAGCCTTAATGACGCTTGGCATAACCAAATTAGCGGCTGAAAAAAGCGTTGATTCGGTCCTGAAGAAGTCAGGAAATACTATTAGTTTAGAAGAGCTCGTTAAGCAAGCACTAAAAAACGCCTGAACCACGATTGATTGTAGTTACACGGAAGATTCAGTTCATTCTCGGACTTGGCATTTGCCTAGCATTATGCTTGCATGCCCCTATGGCCCATGGCCAGCAGAAGGATACTGTCGATACACTCCGTACTGAAACCAATCCGTATCGCCCGTTTTTTAGAACGCGCGATCGGTATGGCGATCCCTTCTCAAACTTCACCACCTACTCGCCATTATTTCTTAAAAACCCAAAAAGCCTGGGCACCGAACTAGAAATAGACACTGGCCTGCATTACAATATTTATGAAAAGATTGGGCCCCTAAATTTCAGGCCGCCATCATCCATGACCTTTGAGGAGTTTAGTCGCCAGCAAGATTTGATTCTCAAAAGAAATTATTGGCAATCGCGCAGCCGGGCTTTGGATGGTGAAAGTGCTGTGAGCAGCCGCAACCTCATTCCAAAAATTTATGTTAGCCCAGTACTAGACCGGATTTTTGGAGGCAGCTATGTTGAATTGATTCCGAGGGGCTTTGTGAATTTAGATTTTGGCGCCCAGTTTCAAAAAATTGAAAACCCGTCTATCCCAATCCGTCAGCAACGCAACGGTGGTTTTGAATTCGACCAGCAAATAAATTTAAGTGTGGTAGGTAAGGTGGGCGAAAAACTTTCCGTTACCACAAACTTCGATAACAATAACTCGTTCGACTTTCAGAATAACATGAAAGTGGAGTACACAGGTTTTAAAGAAGATATCTTAAAAAAGTTAGAAATAGGAAATGTGAGTTTGCCGCTTAACAATAGCTTGATTACAGGCTCACAAAATTTATTTGGTGTAAAGGCGCAAATGCAGTTTGGTAAAATGTTTGTAACGACTATCGCTACCACGCAGCGCGGTAAACAATCCTCTATTAAAGTACAAGGTAGCACGAATGGAGCGGCACAAGGAAGGCCCTTTGAAATTGTTGCATCTAACTACGATGAAAACCGGCACTTTTTCTTGGGGCAATTCTTCCACGATAATTTTGAAGGGTGGCTTGGCACACTTCCGCAGATTACCTCCGGTGTTTACATCACCCGGGTTGAAGTGTACTTGCTCAACCGACAAAATGATACACAAACCTTGCGTAACGTGGTGGGCTTAATGGACCTGGGCGAAGCTGATAAACGTTACCGAAAAGATATTATAACTTCAGCCGCACCGGCAGGTTTTCCAACATCAAATACGGCAAGTAATTTATTCGATCAAGTCAGTTCCCTTCCCGCCAACTCTGACGGAATCAACCAGGCTTTGGAAGGACTGGGTCTTGTTAACGGCACAGACTTTGAAAAAATAACTAGTGCGCGTAAGCTGGCCATTTCAGAATATACCTTTAATAAAGAGCTTGGCTACTTAACGCTGCAACGCAAACTTCAAAATGACGAAGCACTGGCAGTGGCCTATGAGTATACCTACAACGGTCGTAACTATAAGGTTGGCGAAATGACCGAAGACTATGGTAACAAACCAGAAGACGAAGTAGCCTTTCTTAAATTGCTCAGGCCTCGCAAGATCAGCATCAAAGACAAGACGGGAAAGATTATTCCTACGTGGGATTTGATGATGAAAAATATTTACAACCTCAACGTAACGCAACTTACGCGCGAAGGATTTCAATTACGCATAATTTATCGTGATGACCGCACGGGTATAGATAACCCGCAACTGCAGGAAGGTGAGTTTGCACGCACGCAGCAATTGATACAAGTGTTCGGGCTTGATCGACTGAATCCATACAACGATCCTCAACCAGATGGAAATTTTGATTTTGTTGAGAAAGTTACTGTGAATACCGAGACAGGAGCTATTATTTTTCCTTTCCTCCACCCTTTTGATGACGCACTTAGAAAACTTTTTGCAAATGAAACAAATGTTGCTTTACGCGATCAATTGATTAACAAGTATGTGTACGACACCTTGTATCGCACAACAAAAGCTGAAGCCGAACTAGTTGCTACAAAAAACAAATTTTACTTAACGGGATCTTTTAAAGCTGGCTCTGGAAAAGAAATTATTATTCAAGGTTTTAATATTTCACCTAACTCGGTAAAAGTTTTTGCGGGTGGAACACCTTTGCGGGAAGGAACCGACTACACCGTTGATTATACATTCGGTAAAGTAACAATCCTAAACGAAGGTATTCTGAGTTCCGGAAAAGATCTCGACATCACCTACGAGCAACAAGATCCTTTTGCATTTCAAACCCGATCGTTGTTAGGCACCCGATTAGACTATAAACTCAGTGATGATATTAATATTGGTTCTACCTTCTTGTATTATAATGAACGCCCCCTTATAAGCCGTAACCTGATAGGTAACGAGCCTGCGCGCAACCTACAGTATGGAGTAGATTTTAACATGCGAAAAAATTCGCGCGTACTAACAAAGTTGATTGACTACCTACCCTTCCTACAAACCAAAGAACAATCCACTGTTACATTAAACGCTGAGTTTGCACAACTTCTTCCGGGCACATCCAACATTGTGGATGGTGACGGCACATCTTTCATTGATGATTTCGAAAACACAGCAACACCTTATAGCTTATTAAATCCGCAATCCTGGAGGCTAGCCGCTGTGCCCCCAGAGTTTGATAACACCTTGGGCGCACCCAACGATCGGGAAGCTGGATTTAAGCGTGCAAAGCTGGCCTGGTATCAAGTGGATAATGTTTTCTATCGCTCAGGCGGAAGATTTAAACCAACCAACATTGATGAGACGGAATTGGAAAATCATTATGTAAGAGCAGTTCTTCCAAGAGAAATTTTTCCGCTTTTTGACGCACAGATTGGAAATTTCTTTGAGCCTGTTTTTGATGTTGCTTACTATCCTTCCGAAAGAGGCCCTTATAATTATAATCCTGATTTAAACGCAAATGGAACATTAAAGAACCCAGCCCGCAATTGGGGCGGTATAACAACCGCAATACGAAACGAAGTCGATTTTGATAAGGCGAATGTGGAGTATATAGAATTTTGGTTATTGGATCCGTTCATTAATAATCCAAAGGGTGTAATCAATGACGGAGTCAACCCCCCAAAATCAAATACAACGGGTGGAAAAATGGTATTTCAATTAGGTAGTATTTCGGAGGATGTGATGCGCGATGGTAAACATGCTTTTGAAAATGGACTCCCCGCAGACGGTGACACTACAGCATTAAATGTTACCTCTAACAACTGGGGTTATGTTACTACTAAGCAATACCTAAACAATGCATTCGATAATAATCCTACTGGCCGACCTTTTCAAGATGTGGGATTAGATGGTGCTAACAATACTTATGAACGGAATAAATTCTCTGGGTTCTTAAACTCTATCACTAACCCAACATTGCGACAAGAACTTTCAAAAGATCCATCGGCCGATGACTTTAATTATTTTCTAAGTTCAACCTTCGATGCAGCGGATGCTAAAATCTTAGAACGATACAAAAATTTCAATGGCATGGAAAACAACACTCCCGTGCTTACCGGTGCAGACGTACT
>JBBSBG010000018.1:0-18262 GCA_038251495.1 Cytophagales bacterium | reverse complement strand
ATTTTTCGATCGACAGAATCTTTAGCGCCTCTTACTTTTAGTTCAATATTATTATTTAATCCAAAGCTTAAAGCACTGCTTTTGCCCGGGCTTGGGGTGCCGTAAATAAAGCCTTCATACTTCGATTTTTGTACTATCGTTTCATTGCCAGCACCATCCCTCGTTAAAAACTCCTGATAATAGCCATACTTAGAATCACTAAACTGAGGTTGAAAACTATAGCCAATATTTGGAGTCATTACATGGCGAATAGCTTTCAGTTTCCGGTTTGGATTTTTTGATAGATACATGCCATAAATTCGCGTGGTCATGCTGGCTCCGCCTGAGTAATTATAAACCCTGTTAAATCCATTTGTTCTGGTGGAGGTGAATACGCGCGAGGAATCATTATACGACCAATCCAGCTGACTAAAATACCAACGTTCTTCATAATTAATGGATGGGCTAACAGTAAGAAATTTCAAAAGCTTGAATGAGGTGCTTAGCGGAATGGTATGACGCACTCCGTTTTTAGCATTTTTAAAAAATAGCGGTACATTTTCAAATGTAAAAGGCGCAATGCTATCGGTAACACTTCCATTTATACGACCCAGGTTGTTTGTTAATTGATTCGTTCCATTCATTGAGTAGCGGGTGTTCAAATTTTGGAGGAATAAACTCTTTTTGGCATTCTTAAAAGGATAGATGTTGTTCACATTGAAACTGACATCGGGCATCGGTAAATCAACTTGCCGGGTGCTTAGGTTTTGGCTGTGGCGAAGATTAACACCAAGGCTAAAAGGAGTGCCCGTAAATGTTTTGCTATAATTTATATTAGAACTTAGGTTTTGCGTTGTTTGATCAATACGCGAGGATTGAGGATTTGCGTTTACGCCCAAAAAATTGTTGTTGTTAAAGGTAGAACTGGCGGCATTTACCGAAGCTCCAAACCGACTGCTGCCCCTACTTTGTGGGCTATGCGACCACGTTAGCCGAAAATCTTTCGCCTGAGTAGGGGCTTCAATATTATCATTAAAAACGTTGTTAGTAAAAGCAAAATTAAATGAACCCGTGTATTTGTAGCGCGTATTATAATTAGTATTCAAATAGATTGCACTTCCGCCTTTGGCATAAATATCTCCTGTAATCGAGAGCTTAAAATATTCATTTATGTCAAAGAAATAACCTCCACCTCGTAAAAAGAATCCGCGCCTTCTTTCTTCGCCATAAGTCGGCATTAATATTCCAGAGGCACTCTTGCGCGGTGCGGGAAAAATTCCAAACGCAAAACCCAAGGGTGTGGGTACATCATTAAATTCCATATAAAATGGACCCGATACCATTTTATCGCCCGGAATAGCTTTTACTTTTTTAGAGATAATGCGATAGTGAGGATGCGCCAGGTTGCAGGTAGTATAAGCGTTATTAATAGTAAATAACTCGTTCTTCTCGTTTTTATAAACAACTTCACCGTGCAAGAAGCCATCACCCTGAGTAGTAACCACCTCTGAAATTTTGGCTCTTTTGGTTTTGAAATTATAAACCATGTCTTTGGTCTCGTATTTCTCAGCCCCGTTAATAAAAATAGGATAGCCAACACTTTTTCCCGTAGAATCTTTGCTGCTTTGTGCGGTGATGGTGGAGGTTTCGTAGTCAATCACTATTTCATCGGCCTGAAGTTCAATGATGCCATACTTTACTTTAGCATCGCCATACAATTTTATAATTTTGCTTTGTAGGTTAGAGTTTATAGAGTCGCGGGCGGAATAGGTGATGGTGGTTTCAATTGGACTTTTAGATACCGTTTTCGTGGAATCTGATTTAACCGTTGCGGTATCGTTTTTGTTGGTGATGTCGGGCGGCCGAAGGGTATCTTGCTTAACAGGCAACTGGCCGGGCGGGGTTCTTATTGGTTTTTCTACTTGCGCATAGCCCGAATAGGAGGAAGAAATAAAAAAAAGAAAAAAAATGAAACGCTGCACAATACCAATGGGCTCTGATTTGAATTGCAGGGATTTAGCTTTCAGTGAAAAATTCACAACTTTACGCAAATTTATTGCAAATACGTTAGCCATTAGTAAGCCTGTGAAGAATATCGGAGCAAAGCTCATTCTTTTAGCAATAACCTTGCTAAATTTTTCGACCACCTACAAACCTGAGTTTAAGGTAAATGTGGTTGTTATTGATGCCGGGCATGGCGGTAAAGACCCGGGTACAAGTGGGGTTTCAATAAAGGAAAAAGACGTGGCCTTAAAGATTGCCCTTAAATTGGGGAAGTACATTGAGGATAATATACCATCGGTAAAAGTAATTTATACTCGTAAAACTGATAAATTTATTGCATTGGACGAGCGCGCTAAGATTGCGAACAGGAATAATGCCGATCTCTTCATCTGCATTCATGCCAACGCACTAAAAGGTGCGCCTGCCCACGGCACAGAAACTTATGTAATGGGCTTGCACAAAGACAAAGCTAACTTTGAAGTGGCCAAACGAGAGAATTCAGTAATATTAATGGATGCGAATTATCAGGAACGCTATGAGGGTTTTGATCCAAATAGTCCCGAATCATATATACTCTTCACCCTTAATCAAAGTGCCTATCAGGAAAACAGCCTGAAGTTCGCTCAAAAAGTAGAAGAGCAATTTAAAAACAGGGTAGGCAGGTCCAGTCGTGGTGTAAAACAAGCCGGATTTATAGTTCTTTGGCAAACAACTATGCCTAGCGTGTTAATTGAAACCGGATTTTTATCCAACAGCAAAGAGGAAACGTTTTTAGCTAGCGAAAATGGTCAGGATTTGATTGCCTCAGGAATATATCGTGCATTTAAGGAATATAAAGCCGAAATTGAATCTATAAATTAAGTAATGTGAAGAATAAAGAATTTAAAGTAGGCCTGTTTGTGGCCATTACATTGGTGTTGTTGTATTTCGGATTCAATTTTTTGAAGGGCATCGATTTTTTCTCCACCACCAACAAGTACTATGTCATGTATGACAATATCGATGAACTCGCTGTTTCTAATCCCGTGTTGGTTAATGGTTTTGCGGTAGGGCGAGTGAGCCATATCAGCATTATGCAAAAAAAGCAAAACAAAGTTTTGGTAGAGTTGATGATTGATTCAGATATTAAGATGGGTGACTCAACGCAAGCAATTTTAAATAGTGACTTCCTTGGCGGGAAATCGATTCTGCTCTCAATCGGAAAAATAACAGCACCTCTTAAACCAAAAGACACGTTGATAGCGGTTGTGGCAAAAGGGATGCTGGATCTATTATCAGAAACCGCAACGCCCGTGGCCGATAACGTGGGTACTACCCTTAGAAAATTCAATATAATTCTGGATAACCTGAGTAAAAACTCGCAGCAGTTAGATACTATATTTTTACGACTTCAAGCAACCCCTCTATTAATTAATAGAACTTTATCTACTACCAATGGATCCATTGAGGAACTCACTACAAGTTTTAAATCAGTTGCCAATAACCTGAACGGAACGCTAACGGAATTAAAACCAGCAGTAACAAATTTTAAAGTTTTCTCCGATTCACTTAAGCGCATGCAACTAAACCAAACCGTGCGTGAAGCCAAGCAAACTGTTGAAAAACTAAATGCCATGATGGATAAGTTTGGAGAAAGCAATGGCACGATCAAGAAGTTAATGACCGAAGACTCGCTATATGTTAACCTCAATAAATTGTTAATAAACTTAGATACTCTCGCCAATCATTTTAACAATAATCCAAAACATTTTTTGGCACCACTTGGAAAAAGTAAAAGTAGAATAGAGCGCGATCGGAAGAAGGAAGAGAAGACTAAGAATTAAGGTCATATTTAAAAACTCCGCTTACCGTTCTCTTTTGCCTGCCTGTAGCAGTAGGCAGGGTAATAAAAGCAACGGTTTGAAGAGATGCCTTTAACTAAATTCTTGTCGCTATTAATATTATTTATCGTTGAATTGATTTGACGTGCCTGCATACTTAAATCCGCACTCATCTGCGAAAAAAAAATTAATATGGATTTAGAATTCAATAAAAATGAAGACCAGTTGAAGCAGCTATGCTCTCAACTAAAATCAAAAGAAAAGAAAACCCGCTTGGGGGGAGGCGAAAAGAAAATTTCAGATCAGCACCAAAAGGGAAAATTGACAGCTCGAGAGCGTATTCAATATTTAATTGATAGAGATTCTGATTTTTTAGAAGTAGGTCTGTTTGCCGGAGAAGGAATGTATGCGGAACAAGGTGGTTGTCCTTCCGGTGGAGTGGTAACAGGCATTGGTTTTGTAAAAGGAAGACAGTGCGTAGTTGTTGCCAATGATGCCACCGTAAAAGCCGGAGCTTGGTTTCCAATCACCGCTAAAAAGAATTTGCGGGCACAGGAAATTGCAATGGAAAACAGATTGCCAATTATCTACTTAGTTGACAGTGCAGGAGTTTTTTTACCAATGCAGGATGAAATCTTTCCCGACAAAGAACACTTCGGCCGGCAGTTTAGAAACAATGCAAAAATGAGTAGCATGGGCATTGTGCAGATTGCTGCTATCATGGGCAGTTGTGTAGCGGGTGGAGCTTACTTACCCATTATGTCGGACGAGGCGATGATAGTTGATAAGACCGGCTCTATTTTTTTAGCAGGTTCTTACTTAGTAAAGGCAGCAGTTGGTGAAGATATTGATAACGAAACACTGGGTGGTGCTACCACGCACTGCGAAATCTCGGGTGTAACGGATAATAAGTTTCCAAATGATCAGGCTTGCTTAGATCACATCCGCAATTTGTTTGATAAAATTGGCTCTCCACAACTTGCAGGATTTGATCGCGCTAAGCCAGCCAAGCAAAAAGAAAATCCACAAGATATTTTTGGACTACTACCACACGATCGCGTAAAGCCTTATGATATGTTGGACATCATTAAACGAATTGTTGACAATTCGGAGTTTGATGAATACAAAGCGTTGTATGGAAAAACGCTGCTCTGTGGTTTTGCGCGCGTTGATGGATGGGCAGTGGGTATTGTTGCCAATCAACGCAAAGTGGTGAAAACCAAGAAAGGGGAAATGCGTATGGGTGGGGTAATTTATTCCGACTCGGCTGATAAGGCTGCGCGGTTCATCATGAATTGTAATCAGCGAAAAATTCCATTGGTGTTTTTACAAGATGTTAGCGGCTTTATGGTTGGTAGCAAAGCCGAGCATGGTGGTATTATTAAAGATGGCGCCAAGATGGTGAATGCGATGGCTAACTCCACCGTACCAAAGTTTACATTTCTGATTGGCAATTCGTATGGTGCGGGCAACTATGCCATGTGTGGAAAAGCGTACGACCCAAGATTGATTTATGCCTGGCCAACAGCCCAACTGGCGGTGATGAGTGGAAGTTCGGCTGCGAAAACATTATTACAAATCAGAGTAAGTTCGTTGAAGGCGCAAGGGAAAGTAATTACGCAGCAAGAAGAAGACGACTTGTTGAAAGAGATTACCGATCGGTACAACGAACAACTGAGCCCGTATTATGCAGCAGCCCGACTCTGGGTGGATGGGGTAATTAACCCACTGGAAACACGCACTGTCATTTCGATGGGTATTGCTGCTGCAAACCATGCGCCTGTGGAGAAATTTAATGTTGGAGTGATTCAGACGTAGTCATGTTTTCAATGTGCGTGGAATCGATTTTTTTTATATTCTTGCAGTGATGTCAGAGAGTGAATTAAAGGCGTTGGTTTCCCTTTTGGATGATGAGGACGGGCAAATCGCCACACATGTCCAGGAAAAAATTCTTTCATTAGGTACTGAGGCTATCCCTTTTCTAGAAAAAGAATGGGAGAGCAATCTTAACCCGACTGTGCAAGGTAGAATTGAAGAGCTGATCCACACGCTTCAATATGATTTGGTAAAGGAGCGACTTAAAAAATGGTATTCTGGCGATGAGAAGGACTTGCTCACGGGTATGTGGATTATTGCCACGTACCAATATCCTGATATTGAACTCGAAAAACTTAAACAAGATTTAGAGCAAATTTATTACGATGCGTGGTTAGAGTTCCGGCCAGACCTTTATGCGTTCGATCAGGTTAAAATGATTAACAGTGTAATTTTTAATAAGCTGAAGTTTGGCGCAAACACCAAAAATTTCCACTCGCCAGGAAACTCTATGATTAACATTGTGTTGGAAACCCGCAAGGGAAATCCAATCACGTTATGTGTTATTTATCTGTTGATTGCACAGAAGCTGAAGTTGCCTATGCATGGTGTCAATCTTCCCAACTTGTTTATACTCACGTATAAAGACGACAATCATCAGTTTTACATTAATGCCTTTAACCGCGGTTTGATTTTCTCTAGGCAGGATATTGAAAACTATATCCACGAGTTACACATGGTTCCGCAGCCATCATTTTTTGAGCCTTGCAATAATCTGGAAATTATTCGCAGGGCGTTGCGCAATCTCATCATGTCATTTGAAAAGATGGGCGAACACGCAAAAGCTGAAGAAGTAAAGCTGTTGTTGATTGAGATTTCGGATGGGGGGGATTTGGGAGTTTGAGTTTGGGAATTTCCCGCAGATTTACGCAGATCAAGGTGTCCGCAGATTTCATAGAGTATCGACAAAAGCCATAAAACTTTTAATAATTAAACTTCCTTAAGCAAATGAAATTTTCCCCGATTATTTTGTCTGCGTTTTTCTGCGCTTTAACTTCAGCGAGTATCTGCGGGAAATTTTATGACTGAAGTCAACTGCTATTATCCTTTTTGATGCAATCCTACTAATAGTAAAGTTACCTAAGCTTTACCAGCGTATCTGCATTAATTTCATGACCGCCTTCAAACCTAACAATCTTAATAGGTAGATTGAGTTTTGTATTTAGTTGCATCATCTCTGAAACGCGCGCGTCTGTAAGAAATGGATCTTGGTTGCCAAATACCTCAATCACTTCTTTGTCCTGTAGCAAAGCAGCTCCTTTTTCAAAATCCATATCGTTAGGAAAAATGCCAGCCCATAAAATAAGGCGATGAAATTTTATTTTGCCATCCAATGCCCAGCGCGAAACCGTGGCTCCGCCCTGCGAAAATCCACACAAGGTTATCTCACCCTGAAATGAATCAGGAATTTCCGTTTGATAAATCTGATTCAGATAGGTTATATAATTATCAATATCCATCAATCTATTTTCACGGGTCATCCACGTAGCCCCTACTTTGTTATTTCCTGACTGATTTCTTTTGGTTACATCCTCTAAATAGAATCGCGACAATCCTTCTGGGGCAATGATGCATGTCTCTGAGTTTTCTAAAGGAGCAAATTTTTTTAGAAAGTATTGTGCCAGCTGTCCATAGCCGTGAATAACAAACCAGATATTCTTAGTAGCTGTTGATATCTCGCCAAGTTTGTAATAGCGGGCTTTAAAATTGAATTGGACCGCTTCTTCTTTCATTGTATTGATTTCAAACAAAAACGGCCACTGGAAAACCAATAGCCGTTTGCCAGTTCTGATTTTAAATATTATCTCTTAAAACCTAAGGCACTGCCTGCGCAATGCGAAGAGGTCTCGTCAAACGTGTATTGAATATAATAAATACCCGTAGCGTTGCATGGATAAGCAATTGCAGAAAGAAGTTGACCATCAATCTTACTGGTTGCTACTTTGTTCCTCTCCTTATCAAAAAGGCTTACTGTAACGCCTTCGGAAGTAGTTCCGTTTGCGCAAAGATTAATCATGTATTGAGTTCCCTTTGTAAAAACGTAACTGTACTCAACCTTATCCTTGGTAGCACCATCTACTTTATAACTTTTTAGAAAATTAAAACCGGTGGATAATTTTGGAATACAAGCAGTAGCCAGATTTTCGGAATTGCAATTTTGATCAACCAACTCATTTGAGTTTGCTGCAAAGGTGGAGATAAATAAGAAAGTAAATGCTAACTTTTTCATAGTATTCTTAAAAGAACTTCTTAACTGATAATTTTAGTTCGGATAGAGTTGGTAATATTTTTTATCTCATCAACATTTTCCTGTGTGATCTCGATCGTGGAGGTACTGTTATCTTTTATCACAGCCACACCATTCACAATTTCCATGGTTGATTCTTTATACGTATAGTTAATATTTATTTTGTCGTAGGCAACTTTTAGTTGATTAAGATCTTCCATCAAACTGGCCATATTTTTATCCGCTGTATAAAAAGAAAAGAGCAACATAATTTGTTCAAGTACTATCTTTTGCTCACCGATAGTTTCCCGCAGTTCTTTATTCTGCGGATTTTTTGCCGCTGTTTGGCAAGTTATCTGCATTGCCTCCAACCATCCACCAGTCAAGAGTAGTACGCTAAGGTTATCTCGGCTTTGCGATTGCAGGTAGTGATTGATTTGATTGAAATTCATCGTGGTGATTAGGAGCAAAGAATCTAAATTCTTGCTATTTGTGGCAAGGCGCCCGATCGTTTTTATATCGAAGAACTGCCCAATATTCAATTCATCGGCAAGTGACTTGATCGAGCTAATGTATTTAATGCCATCTTGGTTGTTACCAAAAATATTCGTGTACCCAAGGTCGGTGCCATAAATACCCATATTAAGAGCCTTCTTATAGTTGCTGTTATACTTGGCAAGATTTTCTGAAGGATTTAATAACCCGGCATTGTATTTCGAGCCCGACTCTTTCAAGAGCATTGAAACCTCAATTGGGCTCGGTATCTGATCTAAGATTGAATTAATAACCTCTTCATCAACGCCTGGGCCATTCGTTTTTAGGGAATCTAAACTTTCTAGGAAGGCTTGATCGTCTGGTTTTTTTTCGGGTGCGCAGCCATAAAATAGTACAGCCACCAGCCCAATTAGAATAAGTCTCATACTCTTTTTGATTGATTACAAAAATAAGAATTATGCCTTTGTAACCAAGACTTTAGAGTCGGCTATTTCTTGGTGAAAAGGTTGAATTGACTAAAGATTTCAACAAAATGCCTGAGCAATTCAAAATAAAGTGTCAGGTAAAACAGAAAAGTCATACACCAGACCACCAACAGATTGAATGCGTACGTGCTTAAGGTTATCCCAAATAGATTCTTTTCAGGGAAGAAAAAAGCAGTCCGGTAATCGGCAATATGTTTGGGTTTTGGAGATTGGAACACTGGATCAATGTTTTGGATTAGTTCTCCGTTGTATTCCATAATCCGTTCTTCGGCTGAAATATTTCGAACCAGATCGGACAGGCTTTCATTAAAATATTCGTTCTTCTCCTGTTGAATGTCAAATCCTTTTTCTGCATAAAAAGCCATTTTCTTTTCGATCAGATTGGCATGTTCATTATACTTTAGTTGATAATGTTTTTTGTACCTATCAAAATAGGTATCAAGTTGCTCACCAATTTGTTTTGTATAGCCGTCTTTAATAAAAATTGATTTCAGGTCTGACTGAGAGATCCCTTCCCTAAAAGGTTCACTTTTCAATTCTTTAAATAAAATCCGTTTGTTTGTTTCTTGAATCTTTTGAATAGAGTCGCCCTTGCTATCATAGGTATCGATAAGGAATTGATTTCTCTTTTTTAATTCATCCGATAAATAAGCTGACTTAAAATCGGCACTGGCCTCCCCGCGCTCATAGTCGTAGTAATTTTTTTGATATTCGTTATTTTTAAATTGATGCACGGCCATGGCTTCATACGCCCAACGTGATGTCATTAAATCAGCGACTAACGGAACTTTCCCTTTTGCACTCAACAATTCATTCAGTTTGTCGAAATCAAAAATTAATCCGCTTAAAATCATTTGTGGAATCAGGAGCAATGGAATCAGAATATAAACGGCAACAGCCGAGTTGAAAGCTGATGAAATATTAAGTCCTAGCACATTTGCAAAGCATGAAGTGGTGAAAAGTACCAGCCAAAATGCCCAGGTCATTCCCTGAATTTCAAGAATCCAGTTTCCAATAAGAATGAAGGTAAACGTTTGAATGGCTGATAGAAGAAATAGTATTGCCAGTTTGGAAACTAGATAACTGTTCCAACTCAGATTTAAGAAAGATTCACGTTTTAAAATTTTTCGATCGCGGATAATTTCTTCGGCACTCACAGTTAGCCCCATAAACAAGGCAACGATGATCGCCATAAGCATGAATGCTGGCAAATTTTCATTATAGCGAAACAAGTATTCTTTTCCGTTGGGTGCACTTTTATACTTAATAATAAACGCTAATAGAATTGCCAGCAGTGGTGCCTCCAACAAATTGATAAGCAAATACTGTTTGTTGCTAAGTTTCGCAAGAAAATTACGCTTAGTAAAAATAATAGCTTGACTTATGCGTGAAGGTAGATGAAGGTTTTTGGGTGGTTCTTCACGAGTGTCTTCAATAGCGCCTAGTTTAAAATTAGTCTTAAACATTTCGTGCCATTGCATGGGCGTAACCTTTCGCTTGCTGGTTGGCTGTCCATATTCATCAACTACCCGGGCTTCAATAATATTAAAGATTTGTTCAGGGTTCACATTGCCGCACACCTCGCATTGACCGCGACTACTGTCAACCTGATTCGTTGCCTTTTTAAAATAGGTTACAGCAGCTACAGGGTTTCCATAGTATGTTGGATATCCACCAGTGTCCATCAGAATCATCTTATCAAACATTTTGTAGATTTCTGACGATGGTTGATGAATCACCACAAAAATTAATTTTCCCTTTAAGGAAAGCCCCTTTAATAAATCAATTACATTTTCTGAATCGCGTGAGGATAAACCAGAAGTAGGTTCATCTAAAAAAAGTATGGCAGGTTCGCGAATCAGTTCAAGGGCAATATTTAATCGCTTTCGTTGGCCGCCACTTATTTGTTTATCTAAAATACTCCCAACTTTCAAATCCTTTCGGTGATCTAAGCCCAGATCTTCCAGCACTTTCATCACCCGCTCATGAATTTCTGTTTCTTTTAATTGGGCAAAACATAGTTTGGCGTTGTAGTATAGATTTTGAAAAACAGTTAGCTCTTCAATAAGAAGATCATCTTGCGCTACATAGCCGATTACGCCTTCAACCTTGCTTTTATCGGTATGAATGTCAAGCCCATTAATTTTAATGCTTCCCTTGCTCGGTTTTTCAAGACCAGCGAGAATATTTAGCAGCGTTGTTTTGCCAGCGCCACTGGCACCCATGATGCCAATAAGTTTACCCGGGCCTTCAACAATATTTACATCACGAATTCCAACAGCTCCAGTGGGAAAAGTAAACTCATCTATTTTGGCTACAAAGGAAAGTTTGATGGTTTGGATTTCTTCATTGAAGTCGGCAACCAAATCGCTATAGTACAAGGCAGCACCATCGGGCGTTTTTATTGTGCTTCCTTGCGAAAACAAATAAACCCGGAACGGCTTCATTATAAATCCGTTCAGGGTGTTTGAATCTTTCCCCAAGTACTTTACAAAATACATACCCACACTACTCACTTGCATAAATACAAAATGACCATCGACATGCGCATGAATATGTTTTTGCAAGGGTGTTTCCGCTTGATTGCCTTCATTTGCAATCAAGATGTCGGAAAAGTTCAACGAGCTAATTTGTTCGGCAACAACAAAGCTTTCAATCAACTTATATTCATCCTGTATAATGTTAAATACGGTTGATACCGTATTTACAATTTCCATGCGCTGGTTGGTGAACTGCTTATCTGAACTTACCAACTCCAGAACTTTTATAAGTACTACTACTTTCTGTTTCTGCGTTAGGGTCTTATTAATTTTTTTGCAGATTGTGAGTGTCCGAATTGAATCTTTTACCGAAGTAGGTTTATTACTTCTGTCATCTATGTGTTTTCCCGTTTGTTCGCTATAGCCCGAAATCTCATCATACAGTTTCAGGTATTCTTCAACAGCCGATTTTTCTAATTCTTGTTGAAAGAAGTTGATTGCAAATCCTCGCTCGTTATCCGAAACTCCGCCATCTTGTTTAGAGATGATTGCAAACAGTTGGGTTATGGCCTTAAGGATTTCCTCACTCATAGAATAACCGGTTGATTAATCGGTAAAAAGTACCCCAATAGTAAAGTTAATAGGGCTGAAAATCAAAAGGAACCGTAACCAATTCGGCCAATTCCTGACCCGATTCTTCCATATCTTCTTCATCTTCTAAAAAATGCCAGATTATTTTTGCATGAGGAAGCTTCTCCATGATTTTAAAAAGATCCAGAAGTTCCCGTGAGGTAGCAATATTGAAATATTCAAATTTGATTGCTAATACAGTTTCAGGATTAGGATTCCTCCCATACTCTTCAAACCATGCTTTTACAGGAGAAAAAAAAGGTTCAGGTTTATCGAGCAGCGATTTTCCTTCAATTCGAAAGATATTTTTCTGCTTATTAAACTCTATGGCTGGGGTAAGTTCTGAGTCTGGTATATTTAGTGGCTGCACAGATAGGTATTAAGTTCGAGGTCGAAAATCTTATGTAAAGGAAGAGGAATTAAAATTCAAATCAACCATAATTTAATCATTCTTTAAAACTGGATTTTTCGAATACAAAAGGCAGCAATGAACTAGCCGTTGGGCATTTGATCCATTGGCTATCCGTATGATGCATGATTACTTCTATAGGGGCGCTTTGTCTTTCCTCAAACTCTGTCATTACCTGGCGGCAGGCTCCACACGATGCTGCGGCCGACAGTTCTTTGTGATTTTTTTTATGAGCCACGATGGCGATTTTCATAATTTTTTTATCTTGATGCTGCGAGACGGCAGCATATAAGGCAACCCGCTCGGCACACATACAAAGTGGATACGATGCGTTTTCCTGATTCGAGCCTGTTACCAATGTGCCATCTTCCAAGATAAGCGCTGCACCCACATGAAACTTTGAGTAGGGCGCATAGGCATGGTGTGCGGCCTCTTTAGCTTTATGAATCAGATATTTCGATTCTGTATCAAGCTCATCTAATGATTTAAATATTTCGAATCCTTTCATAATTATTATATTATTTTCTTGTACACTAAAACTCTTAAAACATTGAGATTCTGAATTAGAAAGATAATAAACTTGATTCTCCTTCGGAAATATTACCCCTAATTCCTTTATTTTATCTTTCTTTATTCTATTATGAAAGCTAAGCATATTCTTGTGTTGGGGGCAGGAAGATCTTCCTCTGCGTTGATTAACTATTTATTGAATCAATCGTTGCTCAATAATTGGGTTGTTACAGTAGGCGATATCTCAAAACAAATGGCGGAGCAACGCATGCGTGGGTTTGTTACCGGCTACGCAATCGAATTTAATATAGACAATTATGAAAATAGCTGTAAAACTATAGCTGCTGCGGATATAGTTGTCTCGCTGTTGCCGGCATATTTGCATAGCAAAGCCGCTAAAATTTGTTTGCAAGAGAAAAAACATTTTCTCACAGCAAGCTATATAACAGAAGAGATGAAAGCATTTGATGCTGAGGCAAAATCGAAAGACCTACTCTTCCTAAACGAATGTGGCCTCGACCCAGGCATTGACCACATGAGCGGCATGCAGTTAATTGACAAAATCAGGAGTGAAGGTGGCACACTTACGTCATTTGAATCTTTTACTGGGGGCTTGCTTGCACCTGAAACAGACCCCGAAAATCCGTGGCGTTATAAATTTACCTGGAACCCGCGCCATGTGGTAATGGCCGGGCAAAGCACAGCAAGGTTTTTAGAACACGGGCAATATAAATTTATTCCCTATCAACAACTCTTTAAACGCATCACAAGTGTGTCTGTTCCAGGCTATGGTGAGTTTGAAGGGTATGCCAATCGCGATTCTTTAAAATATTTAGAAATCTATGGTCTTCTAGGAATTCAAACTATGCTTCGTGGTACGTTGCGAAATGATGGCTTTTGTTCTGCATGGAATATTTTAGTGCAGTTAGGTTGTTGTGAGGATTCCTTTCTCATGGAGAATGTTAAAACGATGACGCATCGTGACTTTATTAATTCTTTTTTACGATTTCACGAAACCGAATCAGTTGAAGAAAAGATTTGCTCGGTGTATAATCTTTCACCACAAAGTGATGAGATGAAGAAATTTACCTGGAGTGGTTTTTTCTCCACCGAATTGGTATTACTTGACAAAGGCACTCCGGCACAGATTCTCGAACACATTCTGAATAAGAAGTGGAAACTTGTGTCTGGCGATAAAGATTTGATTATAATGTGGCATCGGTTCAAATATGAAAGTGCAGGAATGCAAAAGGAAGTGCAAGCATACCTCACTGCTTTGGGTGATGATGAGGTAAGCACGGCTATGGCGAAAACTGTTGGCCTGCCGTTAGCCATTGCTGCTAAACTTTTACTACAAGGTAAGATTGAAAGTCGTGGTGTTGTTATTCCTGTAAAGAAGGAATTCTACAATCCTATTTTAGAAGAGTTGAAAGAGTTAGGGATCAGTTTGATTGAACGGGAGATATAGCTTTATGGATTTCTAACACCTCACTAATTAACTATTTTTAACATTAAGCGCATTAAGGGCATCTCTAAAACCTCCGCTTACCCTTCTCTTTTGGTAGAAGGGGCAGGGGTTGAGGTAACGAGAGCAAGGGTTTTTAGAGATGCCCTTAAGATATTAAGAGTATAATCTCTTAATGTGCTTAAACCCTTAACGATCTTAATGGTTTATTTCTTTTAGGCTCTTCTTAGCAATACACTTATCGGCAACGACAAGAAATAAATTCCAGCAACGAATACCGATCCTGACAAGAAATAACAAAGTGCTGTTTGAATAAAGTAGGTGAGGGGCACCAGAATCATTCCCAGAGAAAATTTAAGTGAACCGACAAACTGCGGATCGGATACTTTAGTCTTCAATACCCATTGCATAATAGCAAACGGAATTAAGTGATTCACAAACTGATAAATGAAAAATGGATTGAGCCATTTACTTAGCGCTAATTTCCTTTTAGGGATTGGCGCTTTTTCGTTGGGATAGTTTTTAATGATCAATTGATCTGATTCTAATTGCTCTACCAGATCGCGTTTTATTTCACGATACTGTTCAAAATAGGCAACCTGTGCTTCGTAATCTTCAGCGGCAATATTCAGAATCAACGACTTCATTTCGGTTGCTGTCTTATTAATAAGCGCTTCCAGATTTTGTTGAGTAGTGTTAGCAGGGGTGCAATAATCATTTACTAAAATGGGATTTCCAAAGTTGACCAACACACGCGACCGAAAGGCATTATGTGAATCGTATTGAACTCCAACAGGCACAATCTTTACACCCAACTTCCAGTCATGTCTTTCTTCGGCAGCTATGGCCATGCGGGCAAAGCCTTTTTGTAAAGGTCTTAGAAACCAGCGGTCGTTATGATTACCTTCCCCAAAAATTAAAATGCATTTGCCGCGGGTAAGTAAGTTGACACATGTTTCAATTGTTTCATCATTCTTGCGCAGTGTACTGAATCCATCGCGAAACCGATAGACCGGAATCATTTGGAGAATGTTCAGGATTTTTTTAACCAGCGGTGTTTTAAAAACATTCGCGCGCGTGATGAACCACGGATCGCGCCTCATGCTGCAAGCCATCACAACAGCATCTAAAAAAGCATTTTGGTGGGTACAAACAAAAATGACTGCCCCCTGAGGTATGGGTGAATGTTTATTTATTTGCCAACGCCTGAAATAGAAAAGCAAGGCTAGCCAACAGTAATTTTTTAATACCTCATAAATTATCTTTTTAACCACAAATAAATCAGGATTGGACTACAGATGTAAGTGAGCGCCTGCGCATAAACGTAGCGAAAGCAAAACCAGAGATCAAATGCCATACGCCCCACCAAGCTGCCACTACGGCCATGGCTGCGTTGCCATCAAAGAAATTAAAAATTAGAATTAAGGCAAGACCCGAATTTTGAATGCCTGTTTCTATCGCTATAGTGCGATTAATCGCCTCGCCATTTTTAAAGGCTGCACTAAAATAAAAAACTAAAGCTATCACCAATCCGTTTTGCAGTAAAACAACCCAGAAGACGTTGCCAAGGTAAGCACCAAATGCTTCTTGATTATTCAAAACTGCTACTACAATAAAACCGGTAAGCAGTAACATAGATACTAATCGTATAGGGCTTGCAATTTTTCTGCTCAACGTGGGTAGATACCTTGTAACCAGCATTCCCAAAACAAGCGGTAGTAGCAATATCGAAAGCATGTTTACCATAATTGATATAAAGTCAACCTCAAACGACTTTACCCCTATTGATAAACCGGGAATTAGCGAAGCCCAAAAAAGAAAACTTAGAGGCGTTATTAAAAATGCAGCTAATGATGACCAGGCTGTGAGTGTTACTGAAAGTGCAACATTGCCACGCGCCATTTGTGTATAAAAGTTGGAGACGTTGCCACCCGGGCAACAAGCAACCAACAACATACCCATAGCCATGCCTGTGCTGATGGGCAAAACAGCAATAAGAATCACCGTGATAACGGGTAACACTATAAATTGTGAAACTAATCCAACAACAACAGCCTTCTTTTGATTGAGTAGTTCAGTGAAATGAATCCATTTTATATCAAGTGCAACCCCAAACATGATAATAGCCAGACAAATGTTTAATGCTGTAAGACTAGCCGGAGAAAACTGAATGGATATGGGTTCCATTGTCAACGAAGTAGGTTAGAAAAAAAATAAAGATACGGGATTTGTTGAGATCAACTTCCTTGCGTGCGTTGATTTTCCTCGTACCATGTATCAACATTCAGGTAATCATCTTGAGCAGCTGATACTGCTAGTTGATCGCAACGTTCATTCTCGGGGTGACCGGCATGACCTTTTACCCACACAAATTTTGGTTTGTACCGATGATGAAGCGGAATGTAGCGTTGCCACAAATCTTCATTTGCTTTTTTAGCAAAATTCTTTTTTTGCCAACCCCAAATCCATCCTTTCTCTACTGAATCCACTACATATTTCGAATCGGAATAAATAGTAACGGGTATGCCTAAACTTTTAATAGCTTCCAGCCCGGCAAGCACTGCCATTAACTCCATGCGGTTGTTAGTGGTTAACCGATAGCCATTGGAAAGTTCTTTTGTATGATGATTATATTTTAAGATTGTGCCATACCCACCCGGCCCGGGATTTCCTTGTGCTGCGCCATCCGTGTAGATTCTGATCATCTAAAGTTTACGTTGTCTTTGAAAATTTTAACCGCTATAGCCAACAGAATTACGCCAAACACTCTGCGCAGTACGGCAAAGACTGACTTACCTAATTTACGTTCCAGCCACGAAGAGGAGCGCAACACCAGGTAAACAAACAGCAGGTTTAATAAAATACCAATCAATATATTGACTTGACTGTAGACCGCACGTAAAGATAAGATTGTAGTAAGTGTGCCCGCTCCAGCTATTAGCGGAAAGGCCAGCGGCACAATAGAACCTGAACCTTTTGAATCTGGATCTTCATGGATCAAGGTCATCCCTAAAATCATTTCCATGGCTACGATAAAAATTACAATGGCTCCAGCAACGGCAAACGAGGCTACATCTAACCCAAAAAGTTGTAAAATAGATTGACCCAAAAAAAGAAATCCAACCATCAGTACGGCTGAAATGATGGTTGCTTTTTCGGCATGGATTCGGCCTTCCCGTTTCTTGATGGTAATGATAAACGGAATGGCACCGATTATATCGATGACGGAAAACAGAATGAGTGATACGGAGAAGATTTCCTTGAAATTCATGGTAAAAATTGAGAGCGCAAAGTTAGCAGAAATTTGGAGTGTGTGTGCCTGAGAATCGTACCTAATAATGGTATAAAGGAAGTATCCCAATAGCATGTTCTTGTTAAAGAAAGGATTAGACAATAGTTAACCAGGCATAAAAAAGTCAAATCAATTAATTTCAATTGTAGACTTCCGCGACTGCATTTGTGGAATTCTTTTCACAGTATTTACGTCCACACTCAAAACAAATCTGTAAAACAGAGTATTTCAGCCATGATAGATGGTGTGGCATGCAATTCTCTAAGTACAGGTTGTGATCATAAAACTGACAAGTCATGACTAAAAGAATATTGAAGAAACGCGTTGAACAAGCCGAATTAAAAATTAAGCAAATTGAAGCGCTGATCGGCCAAACAAAGATTTCAATCAATGAATCTCAAAAGATAACGCTGCGCACTGTGCGCGAGCAACTCAAAAAGCTATACACAAAAATTCAGAACGCTTTTGTTAGTGAAGAAACTGTAAAGCAGGTGAACGAGTATTGCAAGCGTCAGGAGTATATTGCTGACAATTTAAGCATGGAATTAGGGTTTGTGTAACACGTAATCATTTCAATGATTGCTGAAAATT
>JBBSBG010000017.1:0-18775 GCA_038251495.1 Cytophagales bacterium | reverse complement strand
GTTGTGATGGCTCAGCAGGTTTCTTTTTGATTGTAAAAAAACCAAGTGTCATAATTACGCTGGTGGCCAGAATAACAAAGAATAGCAACCCGTCACCCAATCCTTTTAATTTTAAATCTTCGGGAATACTAAAGAAAAGCAGAATGCTGATGAGTCCGCGCGGTGCCAGAAAGTATTCGGCAAGGGTTGCCGAGCGGATAAATATTTTTTGATAGATAATTCGAATTAAATAGATGATTGCGATTATAATCAATCCGTTTCGCAGTATATCAAGATGGAAAAGTGATTCTACATTTAATGTGAACCCAAAAATTAAAAAGAAAAAGGTGCGCACAATAAAGGCACTTTCTCCACTTAACTGCGTAAGTTGAGTTAGATCTTTTGTAAAATTTTCATAGGCAAAAATTCTGCTGAATACGGCATTATTAATCCAATGTAAATTGTTAAGGAAGAGGCCAAAGGCCAACACGATAACTAAAGTTGGCAAATGATAATACTTGCCGATGGCGTAAATTAAAATGAGCATGGCAATGATCAGGAAGAATTTCAAATGATGAGTAATTCTCTTTAGCAAGTATAATAGCGCTAAACAAAACAGTCCGGAGATAATAAGAATCAAAACGGTCTGCCATCCAAGCCTTAAAAAGGAATTGCCATTAACAACCTGGTTGGTTAACATGAAATTAAACAGGATAACTCCAAAAATATCCGATAATGAAGATTCATATACGATAAAGTCCTTTCGTTCAGGCGACAGTACGCGGGCTGATGGAATAGCGATGGCGGAACTGATTATTCCTAGTGGTATCGCGTTGATAAGTATTGTTCTAAAATCCTCACCATTTATTAAGTAGTAAAAGAAAGTGAGCGAAAGACTTGTAAAAATTAAAATGAAAAAGGCAGAGCCAGAAGATCGTTTTATTAAGCCAAGGTTATGCTTTTCGATTTTTAACTCGAGCGCCCCCTCCAATACGATTAAGATTAAACCAATAGTTCCGACCAAAGGAAGTATGGGAGCAAAATCCGGTGCGGGAAATTTAAACAAATCGGAGAGGTAATGGAGGCCAATGCCACTTAAGAGCAGGAGAATGACGGAAGGAATCTTAAACTGCTTAGCCACCAAGTCGAACAGGTAGCTAAAAACAACCAGCGAACTTAGGATTATCAGAATAATTTCTACCGACATAAATATCTTTAAGAGAGATGCGAAAATATGGATAAAAATTTGCCAGCACCCTATCTTGCACCCGCTTGACCCAATTTTTTATTTTAATAAAATTCTAACTGAATGATCTCATTCTCAACGTTTACTCTCGATAATGGCTTGCAGGTTTTTGTGCATGAGGACCCAACCGTGCAACTAGCCGTAATGAATATTTTGTATAACGTTGGCTCCCGCGATGAACACTCGGATAAAACAGGCTTCGCTCACCTGTTCGAACATCTAATGTTTGGAGGGTCAGTTAACGTGCCATCGTATGACGAGCCTTTGCAGTTGGTGGGTGGCGAGAACAATGCTTTTACCAATACAGATATTACCAACTATTATCTCACGCTGCCAGCTGCCAACTTAGAAACCGGATTTTGGTTGGAAAGCGACAGGATGCTGAGTTTGTCATTCGATCCAACAGTGCTGGAGGTGCAGCGGAAAGTTGTAATAGAAGAATTTAAACAACGCTACTTAAATCAGCCTTATGGCGATGTGTGGTTAAAACTTCGACCGCTTGCTTACACAACGCATCCGTACCAATGGGCAACTATTGGCAAAGAGATAAGCCATATTGAAAATGCAACCCTGGATGATGTGAAGGATTTTTTCTTTAAACATTACATTCCAAACAATGCCATTTTGGTTGTAGCCGGCAAAGTGACACACGAACAAGTACGTATGCTTTCTGAAAAATGGTTTGCGCCTATTCCTGCCGGGAAAAAGATAAAAAGGACACTTCCAATGGAACCCGAGCAAAAGCAAAAACGAACACTTTCCGTTTACGAAAACGTTCCTGCCAATGCTTTATACAAAGCCTGGCACATGCCTTCCCGGTTTGATAAGGATTTTTATGCAGCAGAATTACTAAGTGATATTTTGAGTCGTGGCCACTCCAGCCGACTGTATAACAAACTTGTAAAGGAGAAAGAAATGTTTACCTCTATTTCTTCTTTCACTATGGGTACGATTGACCCGGGTATGATGATTATAAGTGGCCGTGTGAAAGAGGGAATTGAATTGGAGGAGGCGGAGAAGCAAGTAACTGAAGTTGTAAATAACTTGTTACAAAATGGTTTAGTAGAAGATGAATTACTTAAAGTAAAAAACCAGGCTCAAACAACGCAGGAGTTTGAAAAGGTGGAGGTAATGAATCGCGCTATGAATCTTGCCTTTGCAGCCTTATCGGGCAATGCCGACTTGGTAAATCAGGAAGCAGATTTAATTGAAGCCGTAACAAGCACTGACGTAATTCGGATCGGCAAAAAGATATTCAATGAAGAGAACTCAAACGTGCTCTATTACAATTCAAAGCCTGCGCAGGAAAAATCTTAAAGGGGTAGTGTAACAGTGAATTCCGTGCCTTCATCCAGAACCGATTGCACACTTATATCACCCCTTAATTTACCTAAGGTTTCTTTTACAATGTATAAACCTAACCCCGAACCTTCGGATGATTCGGAGGCACGATAAAACATTTCAAAAATTCGTATGTGGTGTTCGGGTGCAATCCCCTGACCATTATCAGCGATCATAATCATAACAGCTTCTGAGTTTGTTTTAGCTGAAATTTTAATATAAGGATCGGGTTTTTCAAATTGATGATACTTGTATGCGTTCGATAATAAATTATTAATCACAACTTTTAATCTACTAACATCACTTTCAATTACTAAGTCCTTTTCAATTTCAATTGAAATTCGAACTTTTTTATTTACAATCGTGTAGGCTAAGTTCTGCACAACTTCTTTTACTAAATCATACAAACTTATTTGCGTAGGCGCAAGATCAAGTCTTGTATTGCGCGAATAGTCTGTCACTTCTTTAATAAACCCTTCCATTGTTTTAATGCGATCTTTCATCATTTGCAACAAGGTTCCTATTTCTTCAGGCCTGTCTGTTTTTTCAGAAAGGTGAATCAATCCCAAAAGAGAACTTAACGGTGCGCGCATGTCATGCGAGGCACTATAAACAAAGCGATCTAATTCCTCGTTTGTTTTTGCCAATTGTGAATTCTTGACAGCTAATTCTTTCTCGGCCCTTTTTCGTTCATCAATATCAATGATGGATCCAACGACCGCTGTTATATTACCTTCTTCGTTTTGCTTAGACATGCCATTATCCTGAAACCATTTATAAGCCCCACTTTTTGTTCGTAGTCTATATTCGTTTTGATAGGGCGCATTAGTCTTCAATTTTTCACTTACTAGTGACACTACTTTTTCTACATCTTCTGCATGAACAAAGGATTGATAGGTATTGAATGTTAGGTCTGCTAACTCATCATTTTCGTAGCCTAAGATTTTTTTCCAGTAGGGACTTGTATAAATGATGTTACTGTTTGTGCGCCATTCATAAATGCCGGCTTTTGTTCCTTCCAGCGCCATAGCAAAGCGCTCTTCGCTTATTCTCAAATCGGCTGACGTTTTGAGCAGCCTTTTCTCATTTTCAAGTAGAGATTTTTCAGCTTCAGCATTGCGCACAATAACGAAATAGACAACAAAGGCATTGGCAATGGCTGCCAGTGCTATGTTGATAAAGAAACTTATTTGAACGAATCCGTCCTTATAAATAGGCGGCTGAATTAAGTTTAAATCGTAGAACAATGCCAGGTATGCAAAAATAAGCGGCAGCACGGTAAAAGAAATATTAATCGCACGCGGATAATCTTTGGTCAGGATTAACCCTACAATTGAATTTGTAAGGAAAAAGAAAAAGACACCACCATAGGGATGGTCCGAATCCGCAAAAATGTAAACAAGACTATCAATTGAAGTCAACGCCAGGGTTGTGCTCAGAATATAATACCGGATTCGGTTAAGATAAATGGTAAGAAAACTAAAACCAGCAAGTATTGCATATAGAAATAGAAACGAATGAATGCCATTTAATAAATCCAAAAGGGTATAAAAAATTGCGATACAAGTTATGATGAGGCTAAACTGACCCCGCAGCATAGCATATTTGTATTCCTGCCGCGAAGCGATTGTTTCCTTGCTGAGGAGGATATCTCGAAGAAGACTCATTTACATAAGTTATAGTAAAGTGTTTTGATGCAAGCTTTAATTAATAATTGGTTCTGCTACCTTTGAAAAAAAGTAAATGTATGAAAATACGTGTTGGCTTAGGCTTTGATGTTCATCAATTAGAAGCGGGGCGAGATTTTTATTTGGGGGGGATAAAACTTCCTGCTGCAAAGGGCGCTGTCGGGCATTCGGATGCTGATGTGCTAATTCACGCGATATGCGATGCGCTTTTGGGTGCCGCTAATTTGCGAGATATCGGTTTTCATTATTCGAACACAGACCCACAATGGAAGGGAAAGGATAGTAAGTATTTTTTGAAAGACGTCACCAACAAATTGGCAGAACATGGTTGGGCAATAGAAAATGTTGATTGTACACTTTGCCTCGAACAACCAAAAGTGAATCCGCACATACCTGAAATGAAAAGTGTTCTCGCACCGCTTATGAATATCTCAGTAGATGATATTTCAATCAAAGCAACAACCGCTGAACGTTTGGGATACATTGGGCGGGAAGAAGGTGTGAATGCATACGCGGTTGCTCTAATAAAGAAGGAGTAATACACGTGGAATCTATAAAAATTATAACCACAGAAGATGGTTCGCACTCTTTGTTGAATGAAACATTAGACGAAACGTATCATTCGCGTCATGGTGCCAAACAAGAATCAAATTATGTTTTTATAGATAAAGGGTTAAACTTTTTTGTTGATCAGAATTCTGCTAAAGCGGTTTCAATTTTAGAGATTGGATTTGGCACGGGTCTCAATGCATTACTCACTGCTAAGAAATCCAGTGCGGATCAGATTGCCATTAATTACACAACAATCGAAACTGATCCGTTGCCTCCTGAAATCTGGAAGACGCTTAATTACTCATTAAATGATTTTTTATTTGAAGATATTCATGAGGCCAATTGGAACGAATGGGTTAGCCTAACTCCCACTTTTAAGTTATTTAAGAATCAAATTTCGCTTCAGCAAGTTGTTTTCAATGATGAAGAATTTGATGTAATTTATTTTGATGCTTTTGCTCCTAATAAGCAGCCAGAAATGTGGACGTACGAAATGCTTGAAAAAGTTTACCGGGCTTTGAAACTCAACGGAGTTTTTGTTACCTATTGCGCCAAGGGTCAGCTTAAGCGCGATTTGAAAACTCTTGGCATGAGCGTTGAGTCCTTGCCTGGTCCGCCCGGAAAGCGCGAGATGGTTAGAGCTATTAAATTATAATCACCTTTCTTAAAATTCTTACCTTTGTTGTATTAAATCTTTAACGAGTGGCTGGTAAAAAAGTAAAAATTGGAACTGTGCAAATGACCTGCACGAAAGAACCCAAAGAAAATCTGCAAAAAGCAATTGCAAAGATTCGGGAAGCAGCTTCGAATGGCGCTCAAATAGTTTGTCTGCAAGAGTTATTTACGTCATTGTATTTCTGCGATGTGGAGGATTACGAAAACTTCAAATTAGCGGAAGCAATTCCAGGACCTTCAACGGATTCGTTATCAGCGTTAGCTAAAGAATTAGGAGTTGTAATTATCGCATCACTTTTTGAAAAAAGAACACAGGGCATTTATCACAATACAACCGCTGTGCTGGATGCAGACGGAACCTATTTAGGTAAATACCGAAAGATGCATATCCCCGATGATCCTTCGTATTATGAAAAATTCTACTTCACTCCGGGTGATCTTGGGTACAAAGTTTTTAAAACAAAGTTTGCAACGTTAGGAGTTTTAATTTGTTGGGATCAATGGTATCCCGAAGCTTCGCGTATAACAGCGTTAATGGGTGCCGAAATTTTATTTTATCCAACGGCTATTGGTTGGGCTACTTCGCAAGATGACGATACTAATACAGAACAATATAATGCGTGGCAAACTATTCAACGCAGCCATTCGGTAGCAAACGGACTTCACGTGGTGAGTGTCAATCGTGTTGGGTTTGAACAAGACGGAGCTATGAAGTTTTGGGGTGGCTCATTTATTACCAATCCATTTGGCTCTATATTATATAAAGCATCTCATGAAAATGAGGAAGTACACGTGCAGGAAGTTGATCTTGCAAAAACAGACAGCTATCGCACGCACTGGCCTTTTTTGCGCGATCGAAGAATTGATTCGTATCAGCCCATAACAAAAAGATTTATTGACGAAGACTAAATTAGTCCACTGACCACAGTCGACTGTCGACCGTGGACTGTGAACATCTTACAAAGAATGACCCCAAAAGAATTAGGATTTCATTTCCCAGCAGAGTTTGCAAAGCACAGCGCTACGTGGCTAAGTTGGCCGCATAAGGAAGCCAGTTGGCCCGGTAAGATTGAAACTATTTATCCGCGCTACGCTGAATTTATAAAGCGTGTGGCAGAAGGCGAAGTAGTTAATATTAATGTTGCGGATGAAGCCATGAGGCAAAAAGCTACCCGCTATATTAATGAAGCCGGGGCTGATTTAACCAACGTCCAATTTTTTATTCATCCCACCAATGATGCATGGTGTCGCGATCATGGTCCGGCATTTCTCATTAATCCAATAGAGAAAAAGAAAATGATTGTCGATTGGGGCTATAATGCGTGGGGTGGCAAGTATCCGCCTTTTGATTTAGATGATGTAATTCCGACACACATTGCAAAGCATTATGGTATTCCCGTTGTTCATCCGGGCATTGTTATGGAAGGAGGTTCCGTTGAGTTTAATGGTAAAGGAACTTTGTTAACTACGCGTGCTTGTTTGCTCAATCCTAATCGCAATCCGGAATTAAATCAAGAGCAAATTGAAAAGTATCTGATCGACTATTATGGTGTAGATCATATTCTTTGGTTAGGCGATGGTATTATTGGTGATGATACTGATGGGCATATTGATGATTTAACCCGCTTTGTTAATGAGGATACGGTTGTAACCATCATTGAAGAGAATAAGAATGATGAGAACTATTCTATTCTTCAAGATAACTTGAAGGAATTAAAAACGTTACGCCTTGAGACGGGCAAACAAATGAACATTGTGGAGTTGCCCATGCCAGCGCCCATTATTTATGAAAACCAACGATTGCCGGCTTCGTATGCAAACTTCTATATCAGCAATAAATATGTAGTCGTTCCTACTTTCCGCGACAAGCATGATGATCGAGCATTGGATATTTTACAAACTTGCTTTACGGATAGAAAAGTAATTGGTATTGACTCAACAGATATAATCTGGGGGCTGGGTTCTTTCCATTGCCTTAGCCAGCAAGAACCTGCGGTTTGATCCTAAAATTGATAAACTTTTTTAGGTGTGATCATCATGGAGAGCATTAAATCAAGAGGTGATGTATCTTCAATTTCATCTTCAGCTGAAAAAAAACTCAATCCGACTTTCTGACACTCAGGTCGACATTCTTTTAAGAATCGATCGTAAAATCCTTTGCCATAACCAACCCGATGGCCGTTGTTATCGAAGGCCAAAAGTGGAACTATAACCAAATCAATTTTTTCTGCTGGGGAAGACACGCCTTGTTTCGGCTCAACAATTCCCCAACTATTTTTTTCGAGTTGATGCATACCTTCAAAATAGAAGGATTCAATTTCATTATCCTTGATTTTAGGAAATGAAAGTTGAATATGGGGAAACTCTGTTTGGATTCGATCAATTATTAACCAAGTGTCGGGTTCACCTTTAGATTCAATGGGCAAGTAAATGTGAACGACTTTAATGAAAGAAAGATCGATCGCTAAAAAGAAACGATCACAGAGTTGGCGATTAAATAATGTTTTTTCATTCTCGGTTAATGCCATACGTTTGGCCAGATAAACTTTTCGCAATTCATCTTTCTTCATACTGAATCAGCTTGCCGAACCGGATCACTTTCGTTTCTTATATATCCTTCTTTGCGCCTTTGCGTGCAATAATCAATGGGCATGGTAACAAAATCTTAATAAAATAGCAGATTGAATTTGAAATCGAAAGGATCAAAAGTTTCTAATAACTGATCAATGAGTTTAGGATCTTGTTGATAAAAGTTTAGAAAGTTATCAACCCGTTCTTGAGGACTGCCATTTGGAAATAGTTCATCCTTCACAGACTCTAACTGCCCCAATCGATCAGCATGTAATCGTTTTTCTGCGCGTAACATTTTCTGCTCAACTTTCTCGAGCCCATTTAACGTGCGCTTGGTTTGAGCTTCAATAAATTTTAAGAGAGTAACATCAATTTTCGAAGCCTTCTCGCGAATAGAAGTAAAATCTTCACGAATCGATTGCATACTTTTTCCGAGTGAAAGGTCATGGACAGAATGTTCTACAATCCACTGATTAAACAGATAATTCTTTTCTTCAAATAGATGTTGATACTCCAATCCGGTTTTTTCAAATTTTCTTGAAACAGGTTTATCAACGATCAAAGCAAAATTTCGTGGCATCAATACCGGGAACGGAATCTTAAAATGATCAAACACTTTCTTCAACTGCAGCCAATAAACAACTTCAGCCGGGCCACCAGCATAGGCAAGATTAGGGAGAATAAATTCCTGATATAGCGGCCGTAAAATTACATTTGGACTAAACTTCTCAGGCTCAGTTTTAATAAGCTTTTGTATTTCTCCTTTCGTAAATTGAATAACAGTATCGACTACTTGAAATTTATCTCCAACCACTTCAATACGACTGCGGAGATTTTTATCCAAATAGAAAAAATTAATATCGCGGGCAAAAACCTGTGGGTCGTAACCCAGAGATTTTAATTCGTCATTCTGTTCTTCTACTAATTTCTTTGGCGTGTGATTTAAAAGATCAGCCTCTATTACTTCTGTGAACGTACTCTTTAGTTGGCGATCATCCGCATCAACAACAACAAGGCCTTGAGCTCCGAATAATTCATTTACATAATATCGAACGGCAGCGCTAAGTGTCGGCTGTTTTAAATAGGCGTCACGAAATAAATCTACATCGCCTGGAATTCCTTCAAATAATTTTTTTATTGATTTAGGATCAAATCTTCCTACCGCCCCAGTCTGATCTGTTTGCCAGGTGTATTTTTTTCCGTAAAGACGGAAATATTTTATTTCATCATAATCATGATCTTCTGAAGCCATCCAGTAAACAGGCACAAAATTGTATTCCGGATATTGCTTCTTCAATTCTTTACACGAATTAATAACCGTTACTATTTTATAGATGAAATACAGCGGTCCTGTAAAAATATTGAGTTGGTGCCCGGTTGTTACGGTAAATGTTTTTTTATGCTGAAGTAAAGCAAGATTATTTTTTACTAATTCCGTTATCTCTAAGCCAGCATATTGCTTTTGCAAAACTTCACTTAGTATTTTTCGGGTAGAATCAGGAAACGATTTTTCCTTTTGGGAAATCTGAGCCTGAAAATTTTTTATTTCAGGAAACTGCGAGTAGAAAGGTTTTAATGAATCTTTTTTCTGAATGTAATCAAGAAAGAAAGTTGAAAACGAATGGGTGTCTGAAAATTCAAGTTTCTGTAACCGCATATTAACAACAAGTGTAATGAGAGAAAAACATAACCCGAATAACGACTAATTTCCAATATAGTTCATAGATGCATTTTGTTTTTTAAACACATAGGAACATAGGGTTTATCATGGCATTTACTATGTGTTCTATGTTCCTATGTGTTTTATTTTTCACACTGGCATTGCCATTAAGTCAAATTCACTTGCAGCGGTTATTTTAGCTTGCACAAAATCCCCAATACGAAGATATTTATTGGTTGCATCCAATATTACTTCATTATCCACATCAGGCGAGTCGAACTCGGTTCGTCCATAAAAATTTCCACCTTCTTTACGATCTATCAAAACTTTATAAGTCTTCCCGATCTTCGCTTGATTAAGCTCTAGTGAAATACCTTGTTGAAGTCCCATCACAGATTCTACGCGCTCTTGTTTTGTTTCTTCAGACACATTATCTGTATAAGAATAAGCGTGTGTATTTTCTTCATGTGAATAAGCAAATACCCCAAGTCGATCGAACCGAGATGTCTCAACAAATCTCATCATCTCTTCAAATTCAGTCTCCGTTTCACCAGGGTGGCCGGCAATTAATGTTGTGCGTATGGCAATGCCCGGAACTTTAGCTCGAATAGTTTGCAATAGCTCTTCCGTTTTTTCTCGCGTGGTTCCTCTGCGCATGATCTTCAACATATTGGTTGAGCCATGCTGTAACGGAATATCCAGGTAGTTACAAATGTTTGATCGCTCAGCCATCACATCAAGAGCATCCATTGGAAAGCCGGTGGGGAATGCATAGTGCAGGCGAATCCATTCAATGCCTTCTACATCCGAAAGATGTTTTAATAATTCGGATAGATTTCTTTTCTTATAAAGATCAAGACCATAATACGTAGAGTCTTGCGCAATTAGCAACAACTCTTTTGTTCCCTTCTTAGCCAGATTTTTAGCCTCAAGCACCAACTCTTCAATAGGTCTTGAAATATGCTTGCCGCGCATTATTGGAATAGCACAAAACGAACAAGGTCTATCACATCCTTCTGAAATTTTTAAATAAGCAAAATGACTGGGGTTGGTTAGAATGCGTTCGCCAACAAGCTCATGTTTGTAATTGGCGTTCAACTGCTTTAATAAACGCGAAAGATCGCGCGTACCGAACCAGGCATCTACATCAGGGATTTCTTTTTGCAGGTCATCTTTATAGCGCTCCGACAAGCAGCCCGTTACATATACTTTCTCAACAAGGCCTTCTTCTTTTGCATCTACATAGCGTAGAATTGTATCAATGGATTCTTGCTTGGCATTATCTATAAAACCGCAGGTATTAATAACCACAATATTAGCATCGTCTTTCTTAGATTCATGCGATGTTTCGATGCCGTTGCCACGAAGTTGTGTCAATAGCACTTCAGAATCTACCAGGTTTTTAGAGCAACCGAGTGTAACAATGTTTACTTTAGTCTTTTTAGCGCCTCTTGTTTTCAAATCAAATCAATTTCGGTGGCGAAATTACGAAAAATACTACCCTTAAATTCTGCCTCGCACCCACTTGGGCTATATTTGCACATTCAACCTTTAAGACCTTGAAATTCGTTCGATTTATTCCTTTGTTTTTTGTCTTTGCAGGATGCTTGAATGAACCCGACTGCTTGATTACAAGTACAAACTTGGTGAAGATTAGTTTTAAAAAATCAAACAATTCAGCTCGAAAAATTCTATTTAACGAAATTACAATTTCGGGCCTCGACAAAAAGTATCAAACAGATTCAGTAACCTCCATTCAACTGCCTGTTACACCAGCAGAAGGAGACATTACGTTTACTTTTTCTTTTGAAAGTCGTGTTGAAACGCTTCGCTTAAAATACGATACTCAAACGGAAATTATCTCGCCCGAATGTGGAGCATTTGTTAACTACATTAATTTGGATGTGGCCGACACTTCGTTTGAAGTAGTTGAAATTTTGAATAATCGACTAACCCTAAATGCTCCTGTTAATGTGCAGATACGCGTGGATTAGTCTATTCTTATGCTTGGTGTCGCCTGCCATTGCTCAGAAAAATTCTGCTTCAGACTCCGTTCGAGGATTTCATAAACCAACCGGAATTCGATTTGGTACAGACTTGATTAGTATAGGAAAGAATTTAGCCAAAAGTTCGCTCACAGGATGGGAAGCAAATGCCGATGTTGATTTTGGACGTTACTATTTAGCTGTAGATTATGGATCGTGGAGTCGCGAACACACTTTAGTAAATGGAGATTATAAAAACGATGGTCGTTATTTCAGAGTAGGCGTTGATATCGATTTTCTTTTGAAAGATCCCGATAAGAATATATTTTTTCTCGGCTTTCGATATGCGCATTCAAATTTTAATGAGCGCACAACATATCAATATAATGCGGTTGACTTTGGAGACTATCAGATTGAATCTGCTAACCTAGGAGCGAAAGCAGGTTGGATAGAATTAACGTCTGGTTTGCGAGTAAAAATCTGGAAACAGTTTTGGATGGGCTACACAGGGCGTATGAAATTTTTGCCATCAGTAAAAAATAGTGTTTTTGAGACGTACGAAATACCGGGCTATGGCCGCACATTTAAGTCTATCTATTGGGGTTTTAATTATCAGATTTTCTATAGAATTCCGTTCAAGTAGGAATTAGAAAGTATTTAGTAATTTCACTCTATGAATATGCTAACCATCGCACTTATCTACATAGCAATTTGTGCCCTGATGGCTGCTGAAACAAGTAAACGCGGCTGGGATTTTGGGGATAATTTTATAGCAGCTCTTCTTCTTTCACCGTTGGTGTTAACACCTAAATTTTTTAGGAAGTAGGTAAGTTTAAAAAACTATCTCTTAAACAACGAATCAACAAACTCTACTTTATTAAAAACCTGCAGATCATCCACTTTTTCACCAACGCCCACATAGCGAACGGGTATTTTAAATTCATCTGAGATTCCTATTACTACCCCGCCTTTCGCGGTACCATCAAGTTTTGTAATCGCTAAACACGTTACCTCAGTTGCTTTTGTAAACTCACGCGCCTGCACTAAGGCATTTTGTCCAGTACTGCCATCTAATACAAGCATTACATCGTGTGGGGCATCGGGAATTACCTTTTCCATCACGCGCTTAATTTTAGAAAGCTCAGCCATTAGGTTTACTTTGGTATGCAATCGGCCAGCCGTATCGATAATGATAACATCGGCTCCCGTTTCAACACCATACTTCACGGCATCAAAAGCTACAGCCGATGGATCTGTATTCATTCCTTTCGAGACCACAGGAACGCCAACCCGCTCGCCCCAAAGTTTTAGTTGTTCAACGGCTGCTGCTCGAAATGTATCGGCAGCGCCTAATACAACGGACTTGCCTTTCTTTTTAAATTGTGCTGAAAGTTTTCCAATAGTGGTTGTTTTACCAACGCCATTCACGCCAACTACCATCAGTACATAAGGCTTCACCCCAGCTGGCACATCAAAATTTCCTAAGTCTTGGGAGTTATTTTCAGTGAGCAGGTTTGCAACTTCTTCTTTTAGAATTTTATCTAATTCCGAAGTACCCAGATACTTGTCTTTAGCAACTCGGGCCTGAATTTTTTCAATAATCTTTATCGTGGTGTTAATGCCAACATCGGATGAAATCAAAATTTCCTCCAAACTATCTAACACCTCATCATCCACCGTGGATTTTCCGGCAATTGCTTTTCCTAATTTGTTAAAGAAACTCTCTTTCGATTTTTGTAACCCTTGGTCGAGGCTTTCTTTTCCTGCCTGGCCGGCAGGCAGGTCTTTCGTGAACAAACCAGAGAAGAGTGACATGCTTATTGGGATAAATTCTGCTTAAGATAGGACTAAATAAAAAAAGTCCCTTGTTTGGGGACTTTCTAATTTTATGAATGGGTAAGGATTACTTCTTAGCGAGTGTCTCTTTAACCAAATCCGATACTACAATCTCTTCTTTAAAGATATAAGCACCAGTTTTTTCTGATTTCACAGCGCGGATTACTTTAGCGTAATTCTTGCCATCTGTTTTCTTTAGGGATGCAACAACTTTCTTTGCCATGACTACTTAATTTCTTTGTGTAAAGTATATTTTTTTAGAACTGGATTGTACTTCTTAAGCTCAATACGCTCAGTAGTATTTTTCCTGTTTTTGGTGGTAATGTGGCGGCTCATGCCCGGCATGCCGCTTGTTTTGTGCTCTGTGCACTCTAATATTACCTGAATTCTGTTTCCTTTCTTTGCCATGGCAGCTTATAAATTTAGATTGAAAGAGTTCCTTTAGCTTTTGCTTCTTTCAAAACGGCTGAAATTCCTTTCAAGTTGATTGTCTTGATTGCTTTTGCACATAATTTTAAAGTAATCCACTTATCTTCCTCAGGAATGAAAAAACGCTTAGTGTGCAGGTTTGGATAAAACCTACGCTTCGTTTTGTTGTTCGCGTGAGAAACATTGTTGCCTACCTGAGGTCTTTTTCCTGTTATTTGACAAACCCTCGCCATAATTCTTTTGATTTAGCCCTTTCTGAAAAGGGACTGCAAATATCGGGAAATGAGACTTAATAAACCAAGCGTGATCTAAAATATTGGTGCATGGTTGCAAAATGCTAAAATGAGCCTCAATAATTCACTAAAATCCTCTTAATTACCTTAAAATAGAATACTTTCTGCTAATGAGAACGATTTTAATGGCATTTCTATGCGTGAGTTCCCTAGTGGCGGTTGGTCAAAATAATAATATTGATAGCCTCAAAAACTTGTTGGCTAATCAATCCAATGAAAAATCAAGAATAAAACCGCTCCTTGAATTGTGCTGGGAATACCGTTTCATCAATGCCGATTCTGCCCGGAAGTATGGCTTAAAGGCATTGGCGATTTCTGAAGAACTGAACTTGGCCGATTATAAGGTGGAGGCGCTACACAATCTTGGAGTTACGCATGAAGCGCAGGGAAATTATGTTGAGGCGCTGGATTTTGAACAGAAGGCGCTTGCGCTGCGCAGACAGCTTGGGGATGAATCAAAAACTGCTAATACCCTTAACAACATTGGAATTATCTACGATGAACAGGGGGATTTCAAAAAGGCACTTGAATATTACCTGGATGCCCGAAAAATTTATGAGAGACTAAACGATGATGGAAAGATTGCCATGGTGATTATAAACATGGCTATTGTTTTTAAAAGTCAGCAGGAATACCCGCGTGTAATTGCAAGCTATCAGGATGCATTGAAAATTTATGGAAGACTCAACAACAAATTTGGAATTGCAGTCTGTTACGCAAACCTGGGTTCGGTCTACAATTATCTTCCTAATTATGATAGTGCGCTGCACTATTCGTTGATTGCGACCACCGAATTCGAAGCGCAGAATGTTCAGCAATTTTTGCCAACTACGTTATGTAATGCAGGAATGGCGTATCATAAACTTGGAAATAAGAATCTGGCAAAAGAATATTTACTTCGTGCACAAAAGCTGAATGAACAATACGATAATAAAAAAGAGTTGGCATTTGTAATGATTTACCTGGCGGATGTTTATCGGGAGGAGGGTCAATTAACTCAAGCAGAAAAATTAGCAACAGAAGCGTTGGCAATTGCGCTACGAATTAATGCACTTAAAGAAGTAATGGATGCGCACGTTTCTTTGTCGGAAATAAAAGCAGCTCAAAATAATTTTAAGGATGCGTATAAAGAATTTAGAGAATCTACCATAGTAAAAGACACGCTCTATCAACAAGAAAAGACTCGGCAAATGGCAGAGTTGCAAACACAATATGAAACCGTGAAAAAGGAAAATGCAATTCTGTTACTAACAAAAGAGAATGAGATTAAAGACTCCCGCATAAGACAAAGCTTGTTAGCAATTTTTTTACTGCTTGCTATTCTCGGTGCGCTTGTTGGCTTGGGATATCTCTGGAGCAATCGCCTTAAACTTAAACAGCAGGCAGAATTGCAAACTACACGCGCTGCTTTGCGCGAAGGTCAATTGAAAGCCGTGATCGGCTCGCAAGAGGAGGAGCGCAAGCGCTTTGCTGCCGATTTGCATGACGGATTTGGGCAAATGATTTCAGCATTGCGCCTGAGTCTTTCTCGGGAAGTAGTTGAAAAGCCAACGGTAGATCATGCGCTTGGTGTGCTCAATGATATGAATGTGGAGATTAGAAATATCGCATTTAACCTGATGCCGCAGGCACTCGTAAAAAGTGGATTACAAGAAGCGCTGAAAGAATTTGCGGCTCGTATAAATAGATCCGGAGGCATTACGATTTCTGTTCAAACGTATGATGTGGATAAAGAAATGTCCAATGAGCATAGTATTGCCTTGTATCGGATTTGTCAGGAGTGGGTGAATAATGTAATTAAGTACAGCGGAGCAAATCAAATTTCAATTCAGTTAGTACAACATCCACAAGAATTGATTTTAACTATTGAGGATAATGGGCAGGGCTTTGAAATTGAATCATTGACATCCGGACAGGGAAATGGTTGGAAGAATATTAACTCCCGATTGCACATGATTAAGGGTAGTATTGAGATTGACACACTAAAGGAAAGAAGAGGAACAACGGTGGTTGTTATCGTCCCTTTGATGAGGGTTTCCACTAATTATAAAGAGGCCTGACATCCGTACTAGTACGGAGTCCAAAATACCGCTTTTGGGGTATTCTCTTTGCCCTGAAGGCAGGGTACTTTTAAAAATGAAAATTTCTGGGGAGTATACTTATAAAAATAGCTTAGCGGGAAAACCTTGCACCGCAATTTTGACCGACTATAACCTTACTATTCAATCAGATGGGCGTGAGCAAATTATTCCTTATGCCAATATTCTATCGGTGCGATTGAGTAAATCCAAAAATAAATATCGTGCCTACATCCATCCGGATGGTGGTTCACCAATCATCATAACCAATCAGTTTTATTTATCAAGTAGTGAGCGCGAAGATCGCTCGCCACAATACGCAACTTTTATTCGTATTCTCCATTTTCATTTGAAAGATAAAAGCACGGCTGAATACGCGTGCGGCAAAAACCTTAAGAACCTATTGACGTGGGCGTGCGGAGCGGTGCTTGTAGTTTTTATTGTTTCATTTGTATTAGAATTTTTGCAAATGAATCCTGTTAACTCAATCGTTCTTGCTTTGGGTCTTTCCTTTTTGGCGATTGCAATTCTCGTTGGGCTTAACTGGGGTCGGTTTCCTAACATCTATCGTCCAGAAAATATTCCGCTTCAATTTCTTCCTTAGCGTGAACATTTCAATAGGATCGGTTATTTTTAACTCGAATGACAGCTAATCAACCCACTAGACTTTTCCTTGTAGATGATCACCACATCGTATTGGATGGATTAAAATCCATGTTCGATCAGGACTCGGGGTTTACCATTATTGGAACCGCCAGTAATGCAGAGGATGCAATTAAGGCTATCGAATCTAACAAACCCGATATTTTATTAACAGACTATAGTTTGCCCGGAGCGAATGGATTAGACCTGTGTGTGCAGGTAAAAACAAAATACCCGAGTGTAAAGCGGGTTATTTTAAGTATGCACGATGAAGGAGTTTTGGTAAAACAAATTTTAAAAGAAGGAGTAGATGGATACTTGCTAAAAAGTATTCAGCAACTGGAATTAAAAAATGCTCTTCTGCAAATAGTAAAAGGCATGCCTTATGTTAGCCCTGAGATAACCAGACTTATTTTGTCGGATCTCAGCAATGATCAACCAGCAGAATTATTATCTGAGCGCGAACGCGAAATTTTAAACTTAATCGCGAAAGAAAATTCGAATAAGCAGATAGCTGAGAAACTTTTCATTAGTGAACGCACCGTGGAAACGCACCGCAAAAATATTTTTCGTAAGACGAATACAACATCTATAGTTGGTTTGATCAAATATGCATTTGCCAATAATTTAATTCACTAATCAATTGCCAGCCTGAGCGTGTCGAAGGCAATGGGTTCAAAAAATCCTGTTTCGATCCTGATGGCTATCGGGACAACCTGACAAACATTTTTATTTTGCGATGACTATTCTTTCTTAAAGACGTTATCAAACAAAGTCTGAGGATCAAGATTCAAAAAATCATCAATCACAAAATCAGTATGGGCAAGTTCTTCTTTTGAATGAGTGGTTGTAACCCCAACCACTTTAGCCCCTGCTCGCTGCGCGGCCTCTACACCTGATAATGAATCTTCAAACACAATGCATTGCAGTGGCGCAAAGCCCATACGGGCAGCGACCTTCAAATAGATTTCAGGATTGGGTTTTCCGTTCTCAACATTCGATTGATCTAAGATGGTTGTAAAATATTTTTCTAATTGAGTAGCGGCAAGCACAAAATCAACATTACTTCTTGGCGCAGATGTGCCAATAGCTTTCGGTATTTTTTCTGTTTCCAGTTTTTTCAAAAAATCCTCGAGTCCTGCCAATGCGTAAATTTCATTTTTATAGAGATCGCGAAACATCGCCTCTTTTTCTTCGCCCAATTCTAAAATTCTTTCTTTAGCGAGATCACCAAAGAGATTTTTGATCCAATCATTATTGGTACGGCCATAAATTTTGTTTAGCAAATCTTCATCACTGAGGCCATACCCGTGTTGCTCACAAAACTGACGGAGTGAAATTTTATGATACGGATTGCTATCAACGATAACACCGTCCATATCAAAAATTACTGCAAAAGGAATCATGTAAAAATTTCTTTTAAACTAAAGGATAACAAATCGTTTGCTAATTATTTTGCCGGTGTAAGCAAACTGTGCAAGATAAAGTCCGCTAGGTAAACCGGAAAACACAATCGAATATTCCTGATTGGCTGGAATGTAATAAGATTGCGAAATTTTTTGACCGAGTGAAGTATAGAACTGAACAATCATGTTGCGATCGGTTTTTATTTTTAATGTTTCATTTTCAGCAACCGGGTTAGGGAAAATTTCAATGACTGGTTCGTCAGGAAGAGCTGTACTTTCTTCATTCTTTAAAATGTGAAGTCCGCCCAATGTGTTTCCAAATACAATAGCAGGCCGGCTGCTATTGAAAAGATTGGTGATGGTTGGCCAGCCACGACCGCCAAAGTTTTTAGCT
>JBBSBG010000016.1:0-19195 GCA_038251495.1 Cytophagales bacterium | reverse complement strand
TACGATGGCATTCATGTGTTGGATTGGAAAACTAAAAAGGAAATTTCCTCACTCAAATTATCGACTGTTGCAATTTTTGATGTCAATTCATTTGAAAATGATATCCTGATTGCTTCGGGTGATGGCACGTTGTGGGTTGTTGATTTTGAATCCCTGACGATCAAGAAGAAATTATTGATCTCGGAAAAAAGTGCTCGCACCTTAGCTATCAATCCTGTTGCTGGAGAAGTAGCTGTGGGCTTTAGCGATAATTTTATCCGAATCTTTTCTTTGCGAGATTATAAGTTAAAGTATGAGATTGATGCTCATTCAAAATCAGTGTTTGCGCTAAGTTACACACATGATTATAATTTTTTAATCAGCGGCTCGCGCGATGCCCGCCTCAAGACTTGGGATGTTAACTCCGGCTATAAGCAAGCGGAAGAAGTGGTTGCCCATCTTTTTGCAATCAATCATATTTCCTTTAGCCCTTCCGGTGAATATTTTGCAACGGCCAGCATGGATAAATCCATTAAGATTTGGAAAGCAGATGAATTGAAGTTGTTGAAGGTAATCGATAAAGGCCGCTATGCCGGTCATGGTACTTCTGTGAATAAACTTCTTTGGACGGATTTCAACAATCAATTGATTAGCGCCAGTGATGATCGCTCAATTTCGGTTTGGGATATAAAAGGACTTAATGGAATAGTCTAAAAAAAATTCCCGCAGATAGCGGTTATCTAACGCTCGCAGATTTGCGCAGGCATGTTCTTTCAAACTGTAACAAAGATAATAGCAACAGATTGGTGAGATCAGCGTGTAGTTAAATCTGCGCTATCTGCGGGAACAAGAATTGACTTCGATATGGATTTATCGACAAAAAATTATACATTTGACTGTGGATTAACGTTTTACTGCTAATTGTGAAAGCATTAGTAGATATTTTTTAGGCTAATACCATTTTTTAAACTTTCAAATTAAACCACGCCCTTATGAAAATCACACCGCTGGAAATTCGTCAAAAGGCATTCGAAAAAGTACTTCGTGGCTACGACAAAGATGAAGTAAACGCGTTTTTACAAACTCTTTCACAAGAGTGGGAACGTTTGATTGACGAATCGAAAGAAGTCCGGATGAAGCAGGAAGCTACCGAGCGCGAAGTTTCAAAATTGAGAGAAGTGGAAAGCTCACTTTATAAAACGTTAAAAACTGCTGAAGATACTGGAGCCAACGTTATCGGTCAGGCCAATAAAACTGCTGAGTTGATTTTAAGAGAGAATCAGATAAAGGCTGACTCTATCCTGAATGAAGCCAAAACAAAATCAAAAAATACGATTGAAGAGGCTGAGATGATTTCGAAGCAGATGTTGGGAGAAATGGAAGAGCAACTTAAAATGCTTGGCCAGCATTACAAAACATTAGAACTACATCGCGATAACTTGCTTTCAGATTTGAAGCGCATGGCTGGCGAAACGATTGACCGTGTTGAGCGCGCAAAAACTGCCGCTCGCGATTTTGATCCTGATCAACACATTGCCTGGGCAAAACGCGAAAGCAAAAAAGCATTGTTCCCAAATGCTGAGCTTGAAAGTGAAATTAAAAAATCACTACCCACACCAGTTGAGCCTGTCAAATCTGTATTAGTAGTTGAAGAGATTCGGGTGCAGCGTTCCTTCTTTGACGATATTCAATGATCGGTAAAGTTGCGTTGGAGGGTCTTGAATTTCATGCCTATCATGGTGTGTATCCCCACGAGCGCTCTTCAGGCAATAAGTTTGAAGTGGATGTATTTGTAGAAACAGAATTTTTGGATTCTGCATTTCACGATGATCTCGCAGGCACCATCAACTATGAAGAACTTTATGCCATTGTAAAAACGGAGATGGCTAAGCCATCCAAACTACTGGAAACAGTTGGTCATGCCATTGCAAAACAATCACTCAACTATTTTAAAGAAGCAAAAAAAGTAGAAGTGCGAATCTCAAAATTCAATCCGCCTATTGGTGGAGTTTGTAAAAAAGCAACGGTTACAGTAAATCAAGTAAAGAGGTAAGCGGTATCTGCTTGGCTCAAGTTTAGCGCTCAACTTTCTTTGCTATTTCTCCTGTGTGAAAATTGTAAGTGGTTAAATCATCTAAATGGATTTATAAATGTAAAATTGTAACTTTAGGGAAACCAAGTGCCATGACTACTACAGCAATTCGCAAAAAACTGATGACATACATTGCCGATGCCGATGATAGAAAAGTGAAAGGCTTGTATTTGCTAGTAGAAGAAGATATAGATAGAAAGGAGCAATTCATACTCTCTGATGCCCACCTGAAAATAATAGAAACAGAAAAAAACAATCATATAAAGGGAAAGAGCAAATCTTATAGTTGGCCAGAAGCAAAAGAAATAATAAGAGGCAATAAGAAACTATAATGCCAACACTTATCCTTAAGCCCCGTGCTATTCTAATGGCAAAGGATGCTTATATATGGTACGAAACTCAGAGATTTGGTTTGGGTGAAGAATTTCTTGATGAGTTGGAGTATGCTTATCAGACGATTGAAATTAATCCTTAACGGTATAGAAAACTAAAAAAGAACTTTCGACAAGTTTTACTCAAGAGATTTCCCTTTGTTGTTATTTATGAGGTTCTAAAAGCAGATGTGATTGTGTATGCAGTATTTCATACAAGCAGAAACCCAAGACAGAAATTTAAAGTCAAGTAGGACTCAACAACTAACCAATGCCATCCTATTCATTAGCTGCTCGCACCTGATCCGCAAACATAAAGCCGCGCGCATCGGCTCCCTCATAAAAATCTACCTCTTTGCCGATAAGGTACATCGTGTGCTTCTTATCGACATGTATGGTTATGTCTTCAAGCACATACGTAATGTCAGTCGGTTTTTGTTTATCAAACCCAATAATTAGTGCTACACCCCCACAGCCGCCACCTCGAATTCCAACGCGCAATCCATATTCGACTGGAATGTTTTTGGTCTCCATGATTTTGCGAACCTCAAGTGCTGCACGCGCAGTTAAGCCAACCGGGTTAATTTTTTCGAACATCAGCAGTTATATTGGCGTTAGACCGTCAAAAATATCTAAATTTTAAACACCTTTGAGCTTGATTTAATTCCTATGGAAGCATTAATTGAATTTGGTAAGATACTTATTCCCGCATCGCTTGTATTATATGCGGTTTATCTTACAGTACGGTCGTTTATCACCAAAGAGATAGAATTGAAAAAGCTGGAGATTCGTACCCGAAGCATTGAAACCATCCTACCAGCCAGATTGCAAGCCTATGAGCGCATGACGTTATTTTTAGAACGCATTGCGCCTCAAAATTTGTTGATAAGGCTAAATAACTCTGAGTTTACGGCTCGTATTTTCCAACACGTATTGTTGGATGAAATCAGGAATGAGTATAATCACAATGCTTCCCAACAAATCTATATGAGTGAGGCTGTCTGGACTCAGATCAGGAATGCGAAAGAAGATTTGGTAATTATTATCAACGAAGCGGCCACTACCATGACGCCTGAATCGACAGGAATTGATTTGTCTAAAAAGATCTTTGAGATTGTGATGGATAGAAAGGAAGACCTGATTGCACTTTCGCTTAACGGCTTGCGTGACGAAATTCAACAAACTTTTTAAATGTCAAAGGTTGCATTAGTGGCTGGCTCCACCGGGTTGATTGGAAGTCAACTAGTTGAACTTCTACTGAGTGATTTATATTACTCTAAAGTAATTGCTATTAGTCGCAGGCCATTATCAATAACTCATACTCGGCTGGAGAATGTGTTGATGGAGATTGATCAATTGCCAGATCATAATCAACTTACTGCAGATGATGTTTTTTGTTGTTTAGGCACAACTATGAAGCAAGCTGGTTCTAAAGAAGCTTTTCGAAAAGTTGATTTTGATTTTCCAGTTCAATTGGCAAAGCTTTTAAAAACCAACGGAGCAAAACAATTTTTATTAGTATCCGCATTAGGGTCAAACAAAAACTCAAGCATATTTTATAACCAGGTGAAGGGTGAAGTGGAGGAAGCCATTGCTACCATCGGATACCCAACACTTCATGTTTTTAAGCCTTCGCTATTAACTGGTTCAAGAAAGGAAAAGCGTGCAGGCGAAGATGTTGCTAAAATTGTCTACAAGTATTTGGGATTCTTGATTCCTGAAAAGTATAAAAGTATTGAGGCTATTAAGGTGGCTCGTGCTATGCAGGCTGCGACAAAACAAAGCCAGACAGGAGTAATAGTTCATGAGTCTGCAAGTATGCAGCATTATTGAGTTATGAACTATCTTCTTGGGTTTATAATTATTTTCTGTTCTAATCCTGGGCTCACTCAAGTTAACAAACTTAATGGAGTGATTACGGATGCTGACACAAAAGAGCCGGTCGCTTTCGCCAATGTTTTTTTTGCTAATACGCGCATTGGTGTAAGTAGCGATGCGGATGGAAAATTTTCACTCAGTGGATTTCCATCAGGGAAATATGACTTAACGGTCACTTTTGTTGGATACACAACCTATCAGCAATCTTTAGAATTTAATGGTAATGAATTCAGACTGACTATCGAACTTGTTCAAAACGAGATTAAACTTAATGAGATTGTTGTAAATGAGGACACAACAGGTTGGGCTGAAAATTTTGAAATCTTTAAGAACAAATTTTTGGGAGAAACAAGAAACTCAAGGCAATGCAAGATTCTCAATCCGAAAAAAATTCATTTGTATTTCGATCGAAAAAGCAATTTGTTGGTAGCTCACGCACGCGAACCAATTCAAATTGAGAATCAGGCTCTAGGATTTAAAATTGATTACTATCTCTACATATTTGAAATGGATTTTCGTTCGGGCAAATTAATTTTTTTTGGTGTGCCAGCCTTTCAGAATTTAACTACCGAAAGAAAATCAGTTTTAAATCGGTGGGAGAAAGAAAGACTCCGCGCATACAATGGATCGATTACTCACTTCATAAGAGCCTTGCGATCTGATTCATTGCGGCAGCAAGGATTTGAAGTACGAAAATTTTATAAAGTTCCTAACCCCGAGCGCCCTTTACGAGAAGTTTTAAATGCTAAGATCAATGAGTTGCGGGCAAGAAATGCTCGGGGAGATAGTTTAGATCATTATCTGAGGCTTCGATCAAAGCCTGAATTGATAGATAGTGTAGGGAAAGCTTTATTGTCAGGATCTGAAATTTTGAATTCTGAACATGAGGTTGTTTATAAGGGAATGTTGAAGGTGGATTTTAAAAAAGAAAAAGAAGAGATTGAATATCTCAGAACGGTTTGGCGCACAGCTGTTAAATGGCAAAGCTCCATAATGATTCTCATGGCACCTACATTAAAATTATATGAGAATGGATATTATGAAGACATTCGAGATGTATATGTAGAAAATTATTGGGCATGGTCTGAAAAAATGGCTGATATGCTTCCGTACGATTACAAGCCTGAGCCAAAATAAAGAAAAGTAAGATGATTGCAGTTATTCAACGAGTTTCTGAGGCATCTGTTAAAATTGAAACTAACGTGAAAACAAGTATTCAACTTGGGGTGTTAGTCCTTGTAGGTATTGAGGAGGCAGACACGGATGAAGACATAGAGTGGCTCGCTTCCAAAATTGTAAACCTGCGCATCTTTAATGATGCTGAAGGCGTAATGAATGTAAGTGTGAAAGATGCGGGTGGAGAAATCATTTTAGTAAGTCAGTTCACGTTACAGGCAAGCACAAAAAAAGGTAATCGTCCTAGTTATATAAAAGCTGCGCGGCCAGAGTTAGCCATTCCTATCTACGAAAAGTTTATTCTAGTGGTAACGAGTCAACTTGGTAAGCCAGTACAAACTGGAGAATTTGGTGCCGATATGAAAGTGAGTTTGGTAAACGATGGCCCAGTCACGATTGTAATAGATACGAAGAACAGAGTGTAACTGGTTACTGGATTCTGGTCTCTTTGATCTATGCCATTCTGTATCCAGCTACTGGAGTCAAGTGCCAGTGTCTAAAAAATTGCAATCCCAACTAAAATTAAATTAGCCAAAATATAAAGCGCTACTACATAGCGAGACCCAACGCGGTTATAACGGATCGAAGCTTCCTTGTTTCCATTATCATATTGCCGCAAAGCGATGGCTGAAACCACTAGCGTTGCAAAAATGGCCATGAAGGTAAGGGTGTGCAGTGAATCGACTAATGTGAATGAAGACGTCTCGGGTAAAATCGAATCGATAATATATTTATTTCCGACAGTAGCAAACAATCCACCGACAGGTAAACCAAACCTCGGCTCCAGCTCTTCTACTTTAATTGTGAAACTTATAATCGAAATTAAAAAGGCAATGTACATGCCGATGAAAATTTTCATGAATAAACCCCAGGCACTACGTTCAATGTCCATTTCAATGAGGAAGGCTGAGAAATTTTGAAGGCTTCTTGAGGGTCGCTGATCTCCAAATCCTGTCTCATAATCATTTTTAGTATTGGAAACTGTAAAGTTTTTGATGTTCCAGCCATCAAGCGCATCGTCTTTATCGTAGGTGCTTCCTATTAAATCCGGCTTAAAGACAAGAGCTTTATTATCGAACAAGGAATTTTCAATTTGTACGCTCAAATGCTGCTCATCAAAGGGAAAATCGGCAACTTTCCAACTTTCTTTCATGGTGGCTTTCATTTTCATAATCGCCCAAACTTTTCCATCCAGGCTATCTAAAATGATTTCGGGAGTATCAATGGACTTAGCATTTGGAATATCTAATTGTGTACTAAAATCAAAATCAGGATTATTATATAAAAACCACAACCAGAAACGCATAGTATATTCTTTATCACGAAAGTTTATATCGTGAACACTAATAACGTAAGAGCCAACAGTTACCGTGTCAGGCTGGGCACTGGCAGAACCAATGCAAGTAAGAACAAAGAGAATGAATAAGCTTAGGCGCGCCTTCATGGAACAATAAATGAATTATCAAGATAGGAAAACTTTTTTCAAAGGAACCAATAATTTTTTTTACCTCAATGGCTCCTAAAATGGCAAGGGCTGTGATCGTTTGAAATCACAGCCCTAAATTTCTGTTTCAATGTTCATTTAATATTTAGGAGTCAATTTTACATCCTTTGGTTTCTCTTTCGCATTTTTTACATACGTCTCTAGCCAGGTATCCATTTCCCAAAGCGTGTGCATGATACTTTCTTTAGCTGCATAGCCATGACTTTCATATGGCAACTCCACATAGCGTGCTGTGCCACCATGTCCTTTAATGGCATTGTAAAACCGTTCGGTCTGAATCGGAAAAGTTCCTGAATTGTTATCAGCCTCACCATGAATAAATAAAATTGGTTCTTTCAATTTATCAGCATACGAAAATGGTGACATCTTATAATAAACTTCAGGTGCTTGCCAATACGTGCGTTCCTCTGCTTGAAACCCAAATGGAGTTAACGTTCTGTTATAAGCTCCACTGCGTGCAATGCCAGCTTTAAAAATATCAGAGTGGGCAAGTAAGTTAGCTGTCATGAATGCACCATAGGAGTGGCCACCAACACCAACACGAGTTGGGTCGAGCACACCAAATGAAGCGCCATGGTCAATAACGGCTTGTGCACTGGCAACTAATTGTTGTACGTAGGTATCATTTGGCTCATCATCGCCTTCACCTACAATGGGCATCGAGGCATTATCCAACACAGCATAGCCACGCATAACCCAATAAATTGGGCCGCCCCAACTTAATCGAACAAACGTGTTTGGTGAACCCTTCACTTGACTAGCTGCATCGGCAGATTTAAACTCACGTGGATAAGCCCAAACAAATCCGGGCAATGGACCATCTTCTTTTTTGTAACCGGGGGGCAAGTATAAGTCTGCAGTTAACTCTACTCCATCTGCACGCTTATATTTAAGCACTTGCTTTTTTACATCTTTGATTTGCGGGTATGGATGAGGGAACTCAGTTAATGCAGTTGTTTTTGTAGATCCAAGTGTACGCAAATAATAGTTTGGATTTTCTGTATTGGATTCGCGTGACGTAGCAAACGTTCCTTTTTTATAATCGAGGAAGGTGATAAACGTTTCATAATATGGAGATACGCATTGCCATTGTCTGATTTTCTTAGATGAATTTAAATCCATCTTATCAAGAAAAGGCATATCACCAATAGGCGAAGAACCAGCACCACTTAAATACACACTGTTATCCTTATTGATTAAAATAATATTTCTTCCATACATGTTTGTAGTAGTAACAACAGTTCCTGGATTGCTATAAGCGTCTTCATAGTTAAGATCGAATACAGTTTTCTTTGTACCCGCAGTGGGGTTTACCTGATAAACTCTTTCTTTTCGTTCATTTGTCCAACGCTCGTATACCCACGCAATATTATCATTGCCCCAAATAATTCTTGAATAGCGAAGCGGCAAGCTGATCAATTCTTTTGGTGTTGATGTAAACGGATAATCCAAGGTGTAAACTTTATCGCGTATAGCTGCCTTTGCTTTTGGATCACCACCGTCTTGCGCATGCGCCCACGCAAGTGTAGCAGGTTTATCGGCCCGCCAGGTGTAAGAGCGCGGTTCTTTTTGAGTAGCATTGAAACCAGTAGGAATGTAATCCAACAAAGGAACGCGGGTAATTTCTTTCACCTGTTTTCCATTCAAGTCAATCACACTTACAAGGGTTGGGAATAAGTAAGCAGGCACTAAATAAGAATACGGCCGTTGAATTACTTCGGCTAAAATTAATTTGCCATCGGGCGATGGCGTAAAATCGGCATGGATAGAGGCAGTACTAAGAGTCTTTTCCGATCCACTTAAATTTTTCAACACCAAATCTGATTGTGTGTAATAATCAAAGGCAGCTTCATCATACGGATTCTTTAATAAATCCTGATATGTGCGAGAAGGAGCTTTCTTGCCAAGATTCTCTTCAACCACAGGGCCAGATGGAACACGAGATTTCTGCGGAAGCGGTTTGATGTTGGCAGGGACTGCTGCAAAAATAATTTGCTGCGAATCGGAGAGCCAGCTATAGCCGCCCATTACATTATTCACTTTGCGTTCGCTGAGTTTACTTGCATACATTGATTCTACATCTACAATCCATAGTTCAATTTTATCTGCATTGTTTTGTAGAAACGCAATGTGCTTGCTATCGGGTGAAAAACTTATGCTACTAGCAGTTAAAGGATTGGGAAGATTTTTAATTTCCATTTCTTTACTATCACTTAATCGTTTCGCCTTGAGGCCTATAGTATAGTTACTACGACTGGGTCCAAAGTTTTCAGGATTAATGCGCAGTCCGCCAATCCGAAGTTCTGGCCTCGATAATTGTTCTATAGTCGGAAAGTCAGAGCGCTCTAAGAATAACATCCATTGTTTGTCTGGTGAAAATGATACAAATGGCGTGAGCGGAGCTTCAAGTAATTTTACTATCTCTTCTGGAGGGCGTTGGTAGGAGAGATTTCCCTGGCCAAAACCAATCACAGAGGAAAACAGTGTAAGCAGTAGGAATATTTTTCTCATGGTTATCAGTTTAATATTTCAATTTTAAAGATGTGAATGCCATTTAAGTATGCAGTAAGTTACCTCAATAACCTCTATTTGAACTTGAAATTCTTTAGAGATCTTTAATTTTATGGATAATCGGCTTAAAATGTCAAAATCTTAGCCTAATTTTCGATTCCATTCAAACCTTACTTTATGCTTGACTTACTTCTACTTACCCACTCCGTACTAAGATATTTTATTCTCGTGTTTTTGCTGATTGTAATTGTGCGCTCGTTTATGGGTTGGCAGAAAAAATCCTTGTACTTACCCTTGGATGATAAATTCAGTTTGTGGCTATTTATGTTTACTCATACACAATTACTTATTGGCTTGATAGTCTACTTTATAAGCCCGGTAGTTATTTTTAGTGCAGCTTCTATGAAAGATACTGTTGCTCGCTATTGGTTGGTAGAGCACATTACCATGATGGTAATTGCTATTGTATTAATTACTGTGGCTCGCATTACAGCAAAAAAGATGGCAGATGCCGTTGCCAAGCACAAGCGACTTTTCATCTTCAATACGATTGCGTTGGTAATAATACTCTTAGCTATCGCCCAAAGTGGCCGCGGGTTCTTTAGCTTTCCGGCTTAGAATTTGCCTTTAGCACGGCATTCAGCGATTTCAAGCTTAGTATATCTTGGCTTAATGTGTTATTTTTAAAATCAAAATATTTTTATTCATGAAGAACATTCTCGTATTGGCTATTTGTCTTGTTGGCTACTCCGTTTTGGCTCAGGAAATCAGTTCGCGTTTTGAGTTGGTGAAAATGAATGATAAAATCAATACGCTTTACCATCAGGTGGCGCCCGTTATTTCCATTGATGGAACCAAATTATACTACTTTGTCAGCAACCACCCACAAAACACATACGGCAAAGAGAACAGTCAGGATATTTGGGTTTCAACGCTTGACAGCAAAGGAGTATGGTCGGAAGGAAAACGCATGACTGCCCCATTAAATGATAATCGGTACAATCAGGTTTTTAATGTGTTAGCCGATGGATCTTTATTAATACGTGGTGGTAGAGCAAAAAACTCAAAAGGTTTTTCATTAGTAAGCCCCGGTGGCAGTATTACTGAGTTGGATATTCCCGGATTCTCAGCTATGGATAAAGGAATTTTTAATGGTGCCAATATATCTTCAGACGCAAGACACCTAATTCTTTATTTTTCCGAAAAGCAGGGTGACAAATTCAGTGATCTTTATCTTTCCAAGGAGGAGGGTGGCAAGTGGACAAAACCAGAGAAGCTAAAGATAAGTGGCTCGGCTGATGAATACAGTCCATTCCTTGCGCCTGATCAGAAGACAGTATACTTCTCGAGCGATCGCTATTCAAAAGATAAAGTTGGTGGAACGGATATCTATAAAGCCACACGTTTGGATGATTCCTGGATAAATTGGTCGGAGCCGGTAAATCTTGGTAAAGCAATTAACACACCTTCCGGAGATGCTTACTTCTCCATTGATGCAAACGGCAATATTTTTACGGCCCGTGCTGGTGCGCGTGTAGATGGAGGAAACTTTGATCTGTTTATTTTAAAGCCGCGCAATTTCAGAATCTTACTTACAGGTACAACGTATGATAAAAAAACTCAAGCACCCCTTCAGTCGATGGTGGAGGTAAAAATGAAAGATCAGAAAACGATAGGACTAAAAACAACCCCAAACGGAACATTTGAAAGTTATATTCCAGAAGTGCAAAGCTATTCGCTTAATGCAACAGCATCTGGTTATCTTCCATCTGATCAAAATTTTACCGTGCCTGTCATCTATCGCGATACCACCATTCATGTTGATATCTACTTAAATCCTATAGCAAAACAACTTGTATTGGCTGGTGATGTGTTAGATAAAAAGACTGACCAAAAAATAAAAAAAGCAAAAGTAGCTATCTCCTTAAAACGAGATCGGGCAACTCAGTATTCGTTGACTGCACCAGAAGGAAAATATGAGCAAAATATTTCAAGCCTTGGTTGGTATCTCTTCACCACGTCTGCGGAAGGATATTTAAACTCAACCGATAGTGTGGAGGTGGCAAGCGCTGAAGTAACCCCAATAATTAAAAATCTTTTCTTAACACCGATTGAAGTAGGCCTAACGGTGCGCCTGAAAAATATTTATTTTGATTTTGATAAGGCAACGCTTAAATCTGAATCCTTTGTAGAGTTAGACAAGGTGGTTGATTTCTTAAAAAGCAATCCTTCCGTTTCAATTGAAATTTCGGGTCATACCGATAGCAAAGGATCGGATACCTACAACGAGAATTTATCACAAGGCAGATCGCAATCAGTGGTTGATTATATTATAGGTCAGGGAATAGATTCTTCACGATTGGAAGCGCACGGCTACGGTGAAGCAAAACCGATTGAGAGTAACGACACAGAAGAAGGTCGTGCCAATAACCGAAGGGTTGAGTTTACGGTATTGAAGATTTAATCTGGCCCGAGCGAATCAAACTTGCGCTCAAAGATTTTTTTATCGTTGAATTTTTGTGCCGGAAAAAATCCTAATTCTATGTTTGTTACAAACTTGAACCCAACTTACGCTGGGTAAAATGTGTAACAGTAACTGCAATAATCTCGCCTTCTCGATACCGGTATAAAATATTGTTTGGCCCTAACTCACTTTCATCGGCCGCTACTGGCGCACCAAAATTTAAATACATGGTATCTGCCGATTCATCAAATCGGATGTGCATATCTTTGACATGGCTATGGGTTATAACCTGTAAGGCTTTCAAAATTTCATTGATTTCTATTTCTGCCATATCTTTTTCCTTTTCAAGAGCGATTCAAGTTTAGATGTGAGAAAAGCGGTAATAATAAATCCATCGTCATTATATTCTTTACACACCACTACCATCGCCTTATTTGCTTGCCTATATCTTAAAGATAACAATTCATCATTGCTACCTTCAAGCACCGGATTGGGATCGTCAACTGATAAAAGTACATCATTTAAATGTCCTGCCATCTCAGGGTGACCTTCAATAATATGAACCCATCTTTCATTTGTTAAACGAATCGGTTTACCTGTAATGCTCCTCGTCAGTTACACTTTAGGAAAAAAAGCTGGTGTAAGTCAATGGGAATTGATTCTTCACAATTGGAAGCGCACGGCTGCGGTGAAGCAAAACCGATTGACAGTAATGATACCGAGGAAAGAGGTGCTAATAACCGTGGAGTTTTGTTTACAGTGTTGAAGATTTAGTTTGATTCCAGCGATTCAAATTCTCTCGAATTTTAAGCATCGTCTCTCGTTTTCGGGGACGATGCGATCCTAAAGGTCGTGCCAATAACCGAAGGGTTGAGTTTACGGTATTGAAGATTTAGTCTGGCTTAGTGTTCATAGACAATTAGATTAAGCAGCAGCCGTTAATACATTTAATTATCGTTCAAATTAAATAGGTAACTGATGAAAAAATTGATTTTTCTTATTCCTTTTTTTCTTTCAATTTCTACTGCCTACGCGCAGCGGCATAATAGATTCTTCGTTGGCTTAAATGGAGGAATTGCTTCGCCAACACTTAATTCGACAGATCAGTTTTACCCAATTGTTAATCCTAAGGTTGGATACCAGCTTGGAAACTTAATAACAGGCTTTGAATTAAACTCATTTGGTTCATTTCGTGTAGTTGATAAATCAAGTTTAGAATTCACTAACTATTCAAAAATTATTGCATACGGTATCTTCGTGCGATACAACACAAACTCGCGATGTCTTCCATTTTTTGAGTCCAAAATTAATATTGGCTCGTATTCTTTAAACGGAAAAAAAGAAACTTATCGCGCATTTGTTTTGTCGCCCGCTGTTCATCTGATCAAAAGGAAAAATTTTGAAGCGAACTTTTTAATCGATGTTGCTATTGGGAAATTAGTAAATAAAAATTTTGATCTGTATCCAAAAGCCGGGATTGGTTTTTTTCTTTAGCACAGAAATTTTGTCGAATTAGTTCTTGCATTTCACGCATCGTCTCCTATTTTTTCGGAAACGATTTGATCTTAGCGATACACAGCATTTTAAATTCGACTGATCATGTTCCTGAGGCCCGAGACGACACTTGACATTTTATTCTTCACGCTTTCAAGCGCGCGGCTATGGTGAAGCAAAACCGATTGACAGTCGTGATACCGAAGAAAACGGTATAAATAACCGGAGTTGAGTTTACGGTGTTGAAGATTTAGTTTGATTCCAGCGATTCAAATTCTCGCTCGCAGTTTTCGCAGCGATATACTTTCTTTACAGGAAGAAAGAGGCCTAACATAATGGAGGTTAAAATAGGGGTTAACTTTCCTTTCTTACTCGGCTCGTAAACAATGTTAGCAGATCCACAGACCGGACAAGTTCTTACTATTTTGGTCTCCTCTATTAATATTTCTTTTACTTGTTCCTGATCTTTTTCAAAAATGTATAAACGCACCCCGGGGAAAAGATCGTTTTGAATAGTAGGATATAGACTTACAAAGTGTTCGTCCGTAAGAAAACAAGGAATACCATACGCATCCAACTTTGTCTTTACCAGATTGGCAGACATAACCGTATCGTAGGCTGCAAAAACAATTATTTTCTGTTCGGGATCCGTCATTTTATAGTGTAAGAAACAAATACAAAAGCATACGGCCTTTTCGCAAAGAAAGAATTTTTAAACTATTTTGTAACAAGTTGATACTACCACCGTCTTGCTTTTGAATAATGAATCTCGAAACCTTTGAAATACGGGTCTTGCCCTCTAAAAACAAGCTTTTCCGATTTGCTTTCCGGCTTTTAGGAAGCAGCGAAGAAGCTAAAGATGTAGTGCAGGATGTGATGATCAAAGTATGGAACGGACGAGAGCAGATGGCGGAAATACAAAATATGGAAGCCTGGTGTATGCGCATCACCAAAAATCTTGCACTCGATCGCCTTCGGTCACGCCAGCGCAGAGCCACTGATCCGATTGAATCGGGAATGGAGATTAAAAATGAAACATTAACCCCTCATGAGAGGACTGAAATTCATGAGAACATGCAACGAATAACAGAGATGATAGCCGCGCTGCCAGAGAAGCAACGCCAGGTGATACACCTTCGCGATATTGAAGGGTATAGTTATAACGAGATTTGTGAAATTTTAGAACTAGACATGAATCAGGTAAAGGTGAGTTTATTCCGCGCACGGAATGCAGTGAAAGAGAAATTTATAAAGATAAACGCGTATGGACTCTAAGCAGATAGAACAGTTGCTGGAGAAGTACTGGAATTGCGATACCTCGCTGGAAGAAGAGCAACAGCTACGGGCACATTTTCGGGGTGAAGTACCGGAGCAGATGCAAGAGGTAGCCGAAGTGTTCCGATACTTTGACTTGCAGAAGAAGCAACAAGTAACCCATCCGGATTTTGATGCGGAAGTGAAAAAGAAAGTAAAGCAGCATCGCCCGGAAGGCAAGGTGATAAAATTGGTTTACAACTATGGTAGTATTGCTGCGGGATTGGTAGTGGTAGTTGCCGCTACTTATTTTGTAAGGCAGGAAGTGCGCAAAGCATATCCAGCAGATGTGGTTGATACGTATAGCGACCCGAGGCTAGCTTTAGAAGAAACAAAAAAAGCATTGATGCTGATCTCAAAAAGTTTCAACAAAGCACAAAAAGAAGCCGGACGAATAAAAGTGTTCAATGAAGCTGAAGAAAAAATACAAGGCAAGTCAATTGATGATAACAAAGAGTCAGTCAAAATTTAAAAACAAGGGTGACAGTAGTTTATAAAAAGTTAGTAAAGCCTGTCACCACTCTCCTTTTGGAGAGGGGACGGGGGTGAGGTAAAAACATTAAAATATAGAGTTATGAAAAAGTTAATAGTTGGAGTAGTGATGATTGCAGTTTGCTTATCTGCCCAGGCGCAGAACGATGCGATTGCTAAGTTCTTTACAAAGTACCAAGATAACGAGGCATTCAGTCAAGTTACCATCAGTGGAAAAATGTTTAGCATGATGGCTAACCTTACAGGTGAGACAGAAGACGAAAAAGCAATGATAGGCGCTATCAGTAAGATTAAAGGCTTACGGATTCTTTCTAAAAGCGATACCCGCGATTCGCGCATCTTATACAAAGAGGCAATCTCGATGATCCCTTCAAAAGATTTTGAAGAATTGATGGCTATTCGTGATAAGGATAAAGACATGAAATTCTTTACCAAAGAATCTGGTGGTAAAATCAGCGAGTTGGTTATGATTATGGGCGGCAATGATGAGTTTATGGTGCTGACTTTGTTTGGTGAAATTGATTTGAAGGAAATGTCTAAAATAGGCAAGGCAGTAAACATTGATGGCTTGCAGAATCTTGAGAACATCAAAGAGAAAAAGAATTAAAGAATTATTGAGAGGATGCGCATAACCCGTGCATCCTTTTTCATTTTACATGCATCTTCATAAAAAAAGTAAAGATGAAAAAATTTAATATTCTGATCGTTCTTGTGCTGCTTACCTCTGGTGCTATTGCCCAAAGCAAAAGTTATAGCACACTTAAAGAAAAATTTATTGATCGACCTGATGTTCACAGCTTCTCTATCAGTGGCTGGGTAGGTCGTCTGGTTTTGCGCATGACCGATGAGCATGAATTCAAAAATGCGATTAAAGAACTTGATCATGTTCGGATTCTGATTATTCCAAGAGTAGAATTCGCTTACCAAAATCTTACTGTAAAGGGATTTAAAAAACTGCTCACACAAGATTCATTTGAACAACTTGCTTTTTTTCGTGAGAATGGTGAAGATGTTACCCTTTATTTGCGTAAAGGCAAAAACAAAAGAAACCATTACTTCGTATTAGTGGAGGAAGATCAGGAAGTAGTAGCCATAGAGTTGAAAGGCTATCTTGATCCTGAGCTACTGAATAGCTCTTCGAAACTAGCGAGCAATAAATAAATTTCATGAAAATCATACTTACACTTTTCTGTTTTGGTCTAGCTAATCTAGTATTTGCGCAAACCAAAACGACTCAGGCGTTGGACGATAAGTATGAAGGGCTTTCGCTTTATTTTTATAAGAATACGTTGCGCATGCTTAATCAAACTGATGACCCAGCATTTGACGAGCTTATAAAAGACATTGAGAAAATGAAGTTTATGATGATTGATAAATTAGATTTGAAATTCACTAAACAGGATTACATTAAGCTATTGGCTGGCTATAAATCGGAAAACTACGAGGAGATGATGACTGGCCGATATGATGGTCGCAACTTTGATATTTATCTGCACGAACAAAATGGCGATGTGAAGGGCACAGTAATTTTGGCGAATGATTCCAGCAGTCTTTTTGTTTTGGATATTAAGGGTAAAATAGCATTGGATAAAGCGCCAACCTTATTTAAAGCCATAGATAGTAGCACTGACATTGGCAAGAAGATAAAAGATTTTACGGGTCAAGGAGAAAAAGCTGAAAAGAAATTGGAAGGCAAAAAGGAAAACGATCATAACAATTAATTCAATTCATTTTGGAAACCGTACTATCCACAAACAAGCTCACTAAAAATTTCGGAAAGCTTTGTGCCGTCAATCAGCTTGACCTTGAAGTAAAAAGAGGTCAGGTGTTTGGTATGCTAGGTCCCAATGGAAGTGGTAAAACAACTACGTTAGGTATGTTGATGGGTGTTGTTAATCCATCATCCGGGAGCTTTTCCTGGTTCGGTGAGCCGGCTACACATCATACACGTAAAAAAATTGGTGCTGTGTTGGAACATCCTATTTTTTATCCATACCTAAGTGGTCAAAAGAATCTGGAGTTAAATGCAATGATCAAAGGTGCTGATCCCGCAAACATTGCCAAGGTGCTGGACACAGTTGAATTAACAACTCGCAAAGATGATAAGTATCAAACTTACTCCTTGGGGATGAAGCAGCGCCTGGCTATCGCATCAGCATTAGTTAGCGACCCAATCATATTAATATTGGATGAACCCACAAACGGGCTTGACCCGATGGGGATTGCTGAGATTCGTGAAATCATAAAGAAAATTGCAGCGGACGGAAAGACAATTATCCTGGCAAGTCACCTCTTAGATGAAGTACAAAAAGTGTGTACGCACTTTGCCGTGTTGAAGCGCGGTAATTTAATGCATATTGGGCCTGTGGATGATGTGGGTAAGGGCGAAGAGATTGTTGAAGTGCAAGCCTATCACGATGACTTAAGTATCCTGCTGCAAGAGTTTAATGGAAGTGCAAGTATCAAAAAAGAAAATGGGTTGTTTGAGGTGATGATGAAAGAAGGCTTTCATAGTAAAGACCTGAATCGATTTTTATTCGACAAAGGCATTGTCGCTTCGCACCTTCATACCCGTAAGAAAAGTTTGGAGAAACAGTTCCTCGAAATCTTAGCTGATCATACAAATTCATAATTCAATATTCAACATTCGTAACTCGTCACTCTATAACATGTTTCACTTACTAAAAATCGATCTTAAGAAAATGACCAGCTACCGCACCTTTTGGGTGATTTGTGGTTTGTATTTTCTTACCCTTGGATTTACCACCGCCAGTGGCATGGAGATTTTAAAATGGCTGGCAAGTAAAGGTGCCGAGTTTGGAGCTTCCATAAATATTAATAGAGTTCCTCTCTATCACTTTCCTGATATTTGGCAAAACCTGATCTGGATTAGCGGACTGTTTAAAATTGTATTGGCAGTAATGGTAGTTATATCTATCACCAATGAATATCAATACCGAACCTTGAGACAAAACGTTATTGACGGCATGAGCCGCTGGGAGTTTTTGCAATCAAAGATTTTGACCAACGTTTTGTTGAGCATCATGAGTGTTGTCATGATTTTGGTGATTGCTTTGTTTACAGGATTTATATATACACCTGAAATTGAGTGGAACTATTTTTTTGTTGGGAGCGAGTTTTTTGTCGCTTATTTTATTGAGGTCTTCGCTTTCCTTTCTTTTGCGCTTATGCTGGGGGTTTTAATTAAGCGCTCTGGCCTTACTATTGTCATGCTAATGCTAGCTAATATGATAGAGGCTATCATAAAACTTAACATTTTTCGATCTGGTGTTGAAGATCAGATTGGTTGGTTGAAACAATTTTTTCCGTTGGAGTCGATCACGAACTTAGTTCCGCTTCCCTTTGCACGCTATGCGTTTCAAGAGATTCAGGATTATGTGGCGCTTACCGCTGTTGCTATCGCTATAGGTTGGGCCGTGCTGTTCAATTATTTTGCTTATCTGAAATTGAAGAAGTCAGATATATAGCCTTCTTTAATCATTAGGATAGTTAAGGAAATACGAAAATCAAGTGCTATACTCTTTACATGTTAACGTAACTTTATTGTAAAAAAATAATTATTCACTTGTGTCCTTTGTGGTAAAAAATAATTGCTCTTTAACGTAAAAAAACTATTTATTAAAGATCACAGACCCTTCACGCTAAAGCCTCCATCAACCGAAATATTTTGCCCCGTTATATAGCTGCTTTTATCCATGGCTAAGTATGCTGCCAAACTTGCTACTTCCTCTGGTTTACCAACGCGACCCATAGGCGTACGGGCTAGAATTTTTTCCAACCTGTCTGGTTGTGAAAGTACAGGTTCAGTAAGTGGAGTTTCGATATACCATGGGGAAATGCAATTAACGCGAATCTGATCGGCACTCCACTCTGAAGCAAGATGTTTTGTGAGTTGAATG
>JBBSBG010000015.1:0-19430 GCA_038251495.1 Cytophagales bacterium | reverse complement strand
GATATTGATACCATTCGCTATCAAATTCCTGAAGAAATTTATCCTGAGTTTATTCCTGAACCAACTAAATTTAGTTCGCGATTTGGCGAGTATGAATCAAGCTTTAAAATTGATCAGGGAAGTCTCTTATATATTCGAAAAGTAAAAATGAGCAAAGGTGAATATCCACCGGAATCATACAACGAGTTGATTGATTTTTATAAGAATATGAATAAGGCAGATAACATTAAGGTAGTGTTTGTTACCAAAACTTAATGCGGGGCATTCTCCTCTTTCGACATAATGAAATAAACCAGGCGATCGGCCATAGAAGGCCACCACTTGTTTAGCCAAACAGCAATTTTTCCTTGCGTAGTTAATATTAAGATTCTTTTTCGTTTTACTATAGAATTATAAATGTGATGCGCACATTCATCTGCACTCATCATTTTTTCTTCATTGCGTGGAGATTCTCCTTGCATCTCGCCAGCCTTTGTTAAAGCTCGCTTGCGGATATTTGAAGTGGTAAAACCAGGACAAGCGGTTAATACATGCACACCCGTTTTTAAAAGCTCATTTCTTAATACTTCTAAAAATCCATTTAATGCAAACTTGGATGCGGAGTAGCCCGTTCTTCCGGGCAGTCCGCGAAAGCCGGCAACAGAAGAAATGCCAACCACCGAGCCCTTGTTCTTTATTATTTCGGGCAGACAATAACGCGTGGCATAAAGTACGCCAAAAAAGTTTGTATCCATTACTTTATGCACAACATCCATATTAACCTCAGTAAACAAAGCCCGCATGGAAATTCCGGCATTATTAATTAGAATATCGATGCTACCAAAAACACGCACAGCCTCATCGGCCATTGCTTTATTATCTAATTCTGTGCTAACATCCGCTTGGCAACCATGAATTGCATACCCTTTATTCTTTAGCTCGTTAACTGCATTTTGAAGATCAACTGAATTGCGACCTGTTATCATAACTTTTGAGCCTTCGGCACAAAATTTTTCAGCCAACGCCTTTCCAATGCCTGACGACCCACCCGTAATTATGACAACTTTGTTTTTCATTAGCTAATGCCGACAAAAGTAATCAAAACATTGTTTTATTTTTGAAACTATGTTTCTGCTTCGTCTGCTCTCCTATCTCCCGTTTTCAGTGCTCTATCTCTTTTCGGATTTTTTGTTTTTGGTTAGCTATCGGTTAGTTAGTTATCGTAGGAAAATAGTGCAGAAAAATCTTCAAAACTCCTTTCCGGAAAAAACTGATAACGAAATCAAAGCTATTGAGAAACAGTTTTACAAAGACCTTTGCGACTATGCCGTTGAAACGTTAAAACTGCTTACAATTTCAGCACCTGAATTAAAGCGAAGGATGATTTATAAAAATCCAGAAATAGTTAAAGAGTTTGCAGATAAGAATCAATCTATCTTGTTGCTTACTTCACATCAATTTAATTGGGAATGGTTACTAACATCAGGTTGTTTATACCTGCCAATGGGGGTTGACTATGTTTATCAAAAACAAAGCAGCAAAACATTTGATGCGTTCTCGCTGGCCGGTAGAAACCGCTTTGGAGCATTTCCGATAGAGCGCTCGCAAGTAGGACGTGAGACAATTAAGAGAAAGAATATTTTGCGTGGTGTTGCAATTATGGCCGATCAGTTTCCTGGTCACGCCAACGACAAAAAGTATTATACAAAATTCTTGAATCAAAACACCGCCTTTTTTTTAGGACTTAGCCAGGTAGCTTATATGACTCAATACCCCGCAGTTTTTTATGGGGCAAGAAAAATAAAACGCGGCTATTACGAGACTGAAGGTTTTGTGGTGTCGATGCCTCCTTACGAAAAAAATAGCCAGCGAATTGTGGAGGACTATGCTAAGGCTGCAGAAAAGATTATCAATCAATATCCTGCTGGTTGGTTGTGGTCGCACAACCGATGGAAGATGCGAGATTAATTCAAAAGCATCTCAATATCTTCTCTGGAAAGTGACTTAACTACATTCTCTTCGCTTTGAACCAAATTTTCCGAAAGTTTTAGTTTGTGTTTTTGAAGCTGAAGGATTTTTTCTTCTACTGTATTGCGGGTGATAAATTTATAACTGAACACTTTTCTCTTTTGTCCAATTCGGTGTGCACGATCCATCGCCTGCGCTTCAACAGCTGGATTCCACCATGGGTCAAGAATAAATACGTAATCGGCTTCGGTTAAATTTAACCCTAAGCCACCTGCCTTTATTGAGATTAGAAAAACCTTTACGTTTGCATCTTTATTAAATCTGTCCACTTGTTCTTTGCGGTCGTTACTTGAACCATCTAAATAGGCAAACGGAATATTCTTGCTCTTCACCATTTCGCGAACGATGGCCAAGTGTTTAACAAACTGACTAAAAATTAAAAGTTTGTGGCCCTCCATCAGTGCACTTTCAAGCATGTGCGATACATCTTCAAGTTTTCCAGAGTCACCTTCGTAGTTCGGGTCAATCATTTTAGGGTGATTGGATAATTGACGCAACTTAGTAAGACCTTCTAGAATCATCATGCGCGAACTGTTGATGCCATCTTTATCAATCAGATCAAGAATTTTATGACGGTAGAATGATTTGGCTTCATCATATTTTTTCTCTTGTTCAACCGTCATGTTGGTATAGTGAATATTTTCCACCTTTTCCGGTAGATCGGTTGCTACTTGTGATTTTAACCTGCGAAGCAGAAAAGGCTTAATGATGGCATTAAGTTTTTTTGTTTTTGATTCATCATTCTTCTTCTCAATAGGAATTTGAAATTCATTTTTGAAAAAAGTTTGTCCGCCAAGCAAACCCGGATTTATAAACGTTATCTGAGACCATAAATCCATTGTAGTATTTTCTAAAGGTGTTCCCGTAAGGGTAAGCTTATACCTTGAATTTAATTCTTTAACCGCTTTAGCAATATTTGAACTGGGATTTTTAATTACCTGCGATTCGTCTAAAATAACATAATTAAAAAAGAATTTTCCCAATAATTCAATATCCAATCGCGTAATGCCATAAGAAGTCAGCACAACATCATACTTACTAAAACGGCTAATGTCTTTATTTCGCAGCGTACCGGTGTAAGTAAGAATTTTAAGATCAGGTGTAAACTTCGCGGCCTCCATCTCCCAATTGTAAACAAGCGATGTGGGCATAATCAATAAGGAGGTTCCTGTATTTCCTTTTTCCTTTTCAGATTGCAACAACGCCAGGGTTTGAACGGTTTTTCCAAGACCCATGTCGTCCGCCAAACAACCGCCCAAATGAAAATCGTTAAGGAACCGTAACCAATTATATCCAGCTTTTTGGTAAGGACGAAGTGTGCCTTCAAACTTTTCAGGTAGCGCATAATCTTTAATGCCACTGAACGATTGGAGGTTACGCAATCGCTCACTCATGTGAACTTTTGCAAGATTCCCTTCCTCAAGTTCGCGCACCAAGTTGATGTGATGTTTTTTTAGAACGGGCTTTTCATTCTTTCCATGGGTTTCGCTCATCGCGAAAAGATCGCCATACTTTATAAGCCAGGCCTCGGGTATAATGGCGATTTCACCGTTAGGAAGTTTAAACTCAACTTTCTTTTTAAGAATCAGTTTTCGTAAATCTTTAAACGAAATCTCATATTCACCAAATCGGATTTTTGCATGAATGTCAAACCAGTCGATATTTTCTTTTACCTCCAGTTCAATTACTGCCTTGCCAACAAAATATTTTTTATCTCGATTGTCAGGTTGACTTACCTCGAAACCAAGGTTAAGCAGGTTAACCCGATTTTCATTTAACCAACTAAACGCTTGTGCTTTTTCAACTGCGGTGCGAAAGCCGCGCAAGGGTAGCCCAAGTTTTGTAAGCGTTTGCGAATACTGTTTTTCGGTTTCTATATTTCGCTTAATGCGATGAAAAACATAATCATTTTCTTTTTTTTCAACGGTAACACTCACCGGACCAAAAGCATCTCCGCGAAAGCGGTGTTTTCCATATTTAAACGAAAGATCAAAAACAATTTTGCCCGCTTCATCACTGGCAACACCCTCATCGTTTGATTCACCAAATAAACTTTTTATTTCCTTTGAGTTTGCCGGGGGCAACTCAGATATAGTAAGCAGCGGATGTGGATCGTATTCGTTTTTGTTTATTTCAAAGCCATGCGCTTCAATGTCATCGAACGAAGCAATTAGAGGCGCTACAAATCTATTGTAGTATGTCTCTTCCAGATTTTTAGGAATAACAACGTGCTTCTTACTTAAGAATGGTAAAAGTTTTTTACCGTCAACCATTTTTTCAAAGCCATATAGTTTTCCATTAAACACCATCCATGCCGGGTGCTTGCAAATTAAGTAGGCAGTTGGGTTTGGGATGTCTATCCGTTTTCCTTCGTACGATATGGTTGGAAAATAATTGGTGTTTTCGTTGCTTCGTTTAAAATGAAATTGAATGGTGGCACGCTTCTCTAATACTTCAACCTGCCGCCAAGTTGGTTCGCCATCGTTGCCCATTTCAAAAAGCATTTTGCCACGCATTTTTTCAAGTACGGCTGCGCGTCTTTTTTCCATGAACGCTTCAATCTGCTCTTGTAATAGCTCATCGCCTTTGTCCTTATTAAATACTTTACTGAAGAACTCGTCTGGCTTCATTACTTTTTTTGAGAAATGTTTTAGTACGGCATCCTGGCTCATGCCATCCATCATTTCAATTAATTCAAAATCGCGGTCGTCAAGTCCTTTTGAAAACTCGCGGGCGTTTTTATGTGAGATGTTTTGATGTTGATAAGTGAGCTTCCCTTTCTCGTCAAGGTGAACAATGAATGACTCAAAAATATAGCCCAAATACTCGTGCTGATAGAGCGAGTAAATGATTTGAAATGGCTGTGCTGCCGATACTTTCATGGCTACTAATTGCTTTTAAAATGCACTTCGGTATAATGCTTAACTTCCAAAAGGAGTACTAAACGCACATTTTTGGCATTTTACAGAATTTGCAGACCTGCAAAATAGACAATTCTAGTTAGAATTTTCTGAGAATTTGGCCTAAAAACATGCTTGGTAATTACATGTTATAGATGATCAATCGAATAAGATCGGGCGGCCAGGCGTGCCGGGTAAAATGAAACCAGAATTGTGATGGCGATAATAACAATAGAGGTTAGCAAGAAGTCCGTAAGTTTCATTTCCACCGGATAACTTGAGATAATGGCATTCTCCATCCCCATTCCAACAAGCCCATAGCTATCCTGCAACCAACAAATGATGCCGCCTAATAGCAAACCAAAGGCAGCACCTGAAAAGGCAATTAGAGCACCTTCACTTAAAAATATTTTTCTGATCAAATTCTCTTGTCCACCCATAGCAACCAGTATTGAAATATCTTTTTTCTTATCAATAGCTAACATTAATAATGAAAAGAAAATATTGATTGATGCAACCAACACAAGCAGCATTAACGCAACGGCTGTAAAAAGTTTTTCGATTTTTAATAAGCGATAAATATCCTGATGCTGTTCTTCGTTGGTTAATACTTTAAAGTGATCACCAACAATACCCATAATTTTTTTCTGAATGGTTTTTGAATCAATCATTTTGTCGGTTTGTACTTCCAATGAAGTGCGCTTGTTGCCATAGCTAAGTAAATCTTCAGCAAACTTAAGCGGAACAAAAATGTAGTTCTCATCATAATTTTTTTCGATAGAGAAAACACCTCCTGGCTCAATTGCCCTGCGTGTATATAGCTGTGAAGGATCAATCGAAGTTACCTTCATGTTTTTAATATAAAATAGCTGTAGAGGAAACAAGTTTTCACTAGCCGATACGGATAACGCATATTGCACCCCGCGGCCAATAATAGCATAGTTAATTCCCTTCTCTTCCAACACAAGACGCCCATCTACAATATGGTCATCCAAGCGATGTTGATCGAGAAAATTATTGCTTACCCCTTTTAGTGTAACAACCATATCGGCATCGCGGTAACGCACATAGGCATAGTCTTCTATAACTTCAGTAACAATTTGCACACCTTCAACGGCTTTTATTTTGGAAATAAATTCGGGAGCCACTTCAAAAGATTTTCCTTTCTCAAGCTCAATTTTTATTTCAGGATCGAAAGAAGAATTTAACGAGCGAAGCAAATCACCCAATCCATTAAATACAGATAGCACGATGATGAGTGCGGCCGTTGAAAAGGCAATGCCCACCATGGAAAGAAGTGAGATAATGTTTATGAAGTTTTTTTTTCTCTTAGAGAAAAAATATCGCATCGCTATGAAAAGTGAAAGATTCAAGCGTTTGGATGACGAGAGTTAATCATGCCCTTCATTTTGTTTGGGTATGTTCAGGTTTTTGATCAGATCTTCCATTCGCTGTGCGTTTTCCTCAATCTCATCTATAAAGAAAAGTAGGACTGGGATAATACGCGCCTGATTGCGAATGCGGTCCCCTAATGCTTTTCTGATTTCGCTTTTGTGCGACTCAATGTTGGATAACACTACATTTTTATCCTTGGCAAGGGTCATGCTTAAATAAACTTTAGCAATACTTAAGTCCGGACTCATGCGCACATCGGCAATAGTAATGAAGGCATTGCCCAATATTCCGCGCTTATCCTTCAGGAAAATATCGCTTAGTTCTTTTAAAATTAGTTTGCTATACTTCTGTTGCCGAACGGTGCCACTCATGATACAAAGATAATAAAGATTAGGGTTTGCCGGCCTCTTTTATAAATCCTCAAAGGTTCTATAATACCCCATTTACAAACCTTTAAGGATTGTAAACGAAGACTGTCAACTTTTTTAATTTATTTGCGCACAAATAGAGTTTCGTGCTGCTTCGTATTTTCCGTGTAAATGATCCGTATCGCTTATTAGGGGTTTTTGTTGCCCTGATTGTTATTAGTTTATGGTTATTTGTTGACCCGGCTGGCCAAACGCTTTACGAACTTAAAAGCATTGTTTTAGGCGAGGCTTTGAATGATCACAAAGTCTTGTACTCAGAATTATTCACCAACACCCCTCCGCTAGCCGCCTGGTTTTTAAGGTGGATTGAATGGATTTTAGGGAGATCATTAACAGCAAGACATATTATCTCACTTCTCATTATTTTTTTTCAAGGGTCATACTTTGCTATACTGCTAATTAATAATAAAGCTCAAAACGAAAATACTTACTTACCGGCACTGATTTTTGGCGTAGTGTGCTTATTTTCATTCGACATGCTTACTCTTTCCGGAGAGTTAATGGGCGCAACTTTTTTAATCTTTGCTTTAAACAATCTATTTAAAGAAGTTGAATTTCGGGTTCAACAAGATAGCACCTTGTTGAACCTTGGGGTTTATCTTGGCATTGCTTCGCTTTTTATTTTTAGTTACTCTATTTTCCTACCGGGTACGCTGATTATTTTAAACATTTTCACCCGGGCAACAATTCGAAAATTTTTGCTGTTGATTTTTGGTTTTATGTTGCCACACCTGCTATTGCTTGCTTACTATTTTGCCAAGGGAGATTTTCTTTTTGCCTGGAACAACTTTTACCTTGGAAGTGAGTGGTTAGGTAGCAACACCGTCACCTTATGGACTATGGTTTGCCTATCGGCAATCCCCATTGTTTATTTCTTCTTGTCGTTGGTTATGGTAAACAGGGAAGCCAGGCTCACCAAATATCAATCGCAGCTTTTTCAAATCATGTTTCTTTGGCTGGTGGTTGCTAGTATAGAGGTAATTGTTGCAGGTAAAATGGCCCCTCAAAAAGTAATCACTTTTGCACCTCCGCTTTCTTATTTTATAAGTCATTACCTTTTACTTATCCGAAGAAAAAGAATTGCCGAGTTAATGCTATGGATTTTTATTGGAGGAATTATAGCAACCAGTTATTTGGCGCGCTACAATAGATTGAAGAGTATTGATTACTCTAAATTATTTTATCAGAAATCTGAGTATGAGGGTCTGGTAAAACAAAAGCGAGTGCTTGTGTTAGGAACAGATTGGGGACTTTTTGAATCAAATAAATTAGCCACCTATTTTTATGATTGGCAGTTATCAGAGAAAATTTTTGTTGAATCTGATTATTTTGAGCATGTGGTTTTAGTTGCGGATTCCTTTGCTGCGGATGCCCCAGAAGTGATTATTGATAAAGGGAATTTGATGGCTGATGTTTTCAACAGAAACCCTTCCTTAAAGAAAATGTATAAGCACCAAGGTGATTTGTATGTGTTGACGAAAAGGTAATTTTTATTTGAAACTTAAGACCTTCGCCAAATCAAAAGTTAAGAAATGCGATTTGTAATACTTATTTTATTTTGGTCAGCCCTTCTTTATTCCTGTAAAGAGGTAACTTTTCGCGAGCCGCAACCTGCTGGTGTTACTCCTTTAAAGGAAATCCCTCAAAATCTTCACGGCCAATATTTAACCCGCGATAAATCTACGGGTGAATTAGGTGATACTTTAATCATTGAACTGTGGGGGTATCATTTTAAAGATACTGACGAGAAAGATTGGCTGGGAAGCGGCCGACTTAGTGATTCGTTGGTGGTTAAATTTTACCAAAGCTATTACTTCGTAAACTTTAAAGAAGGCGATCAATGGGTGTTGCGATTGATGAGAGAGAAGTCACCTGGGGTGTTTGAGTTTTTATCTATTGATATTCAGGATGATTCTAAAAGAAAGGAAATGTTAAGAAAAATATCCCGAAAGGTTTCCGTAAAAGAAATTGCCCGAGGCGATGATACGTTCTATCAAATCAATCCAACACCAGCACAATTAATGGCGCTGATTAAGGAAGGGTATTTTACTGGCATCGAGTTGAGGAGAAGAAAGTTTTGATTAGCTGACAAACAGAAGTAATCCGAAGGTTTAAAATTTTGACAAATGGAGGGTCTGACTGGTTGAGCAACGCAAACTATAAGCGGTCTGACCCCTTATGGATGCTTAGGTTCGGATAATAACAGCAAGAGTTACTTTTAAAGTCTTTGCTTACCTGTAGGACGAAAGTCCTTTCGTTAGGCAGGCGTTTTTGTTAGCGAGCTTGATTGCCTTGAAGAAAATTAAGAAGCAGGGTTAAGACTACTAACTAATTCTTTTTCTTCTTTTTTAACAAATTCTGCAATTTATCTTCCAGCACTTTTTGCGCATCTTGTTTTACATCTGTCTTAGTCGAGTCTTTGGGAGTACCGTCTACAGCGGTACTATCTTTCTTTGGGTTAAGGATGTTGTTGAGAATATCTTTAGGCTTGCCACCCTCTAAAATATCTTGCACTGCCTGCTTACCCTTTTCCTCAGCAACGGCAGTTACAGCATCGGTAACCTGTTGCTTTTGTTCATCCATCAGTAAACTTGTTTTAGGGTCTTTATAATTCCCGCCAAGGGCGATTGTTACTGGAATTTCGGTAGTTGGATTGTTGGCTCCGGTATTCTTATTAATAAAACCTTGAAGCTGCGAACCAAGTTTTCCGGCAGGCACGTTCATCTTCAATAAATAATTAATAGATCCATCTAAGTTTGTGCTACCGCTTATATTGGTTACGTAGTTACCGAACTTAACATCGAATGGTTTAACACTTAACTGCCCGTCTTTTATGGTTGCTGACATTAGCACATTCTTTAATGTTACCTGATCAGCATTGTCTAATTTAGTTAATGATGTTATTCCGGCAACTAGTTTTGATTGAGTAAGCGTGGCCTGCGCTATTTTTAAAAGTCCGCTTCCGTTTACGGTATTCATTTTTGGCATCATATTCTGGTCAAGCTCACCACTCACTTTAAAGTCTGTATTAAAGTTTCCGGTCACCAAGCCTGCTATAGGTGCGTAGGTTTTTACAATAGAAAATGAATTGGCAGCTTGTTGAATAGAAAGGTTTTCAATTTTAAGTCCAAAATCATAAAGCGGATGCGCTATATCTTTTGTGTTATAGGTTCCATTAACCACAAATGCACCACCCAACATATTAAAAGAGATTCCATTTAAATTGGCGACACCGTCATTAACAATTATATCACCTGCGACATTTGTTATAGTGAAATCCATCATTTTTACCGTCTTCAAATTTGAGTGGAGCACAAAGTTGATATTCTCTGGAACCGGAATAACACCTAAGGAAGCCGACTCTGTTGTAGTTGTTGGCGCATCGGTTTCGGTCATAAACTCATTTAAATCCAATAAGGTTGAATTGAAATTCATGGTGCCTTTGATGGTCTGATTATTTCCAAAAAGATAGCCTATGTAGTTGTTGATTGCCCCTGAAACTGCGAAATCACTTTTGCCAATTGTACCGTTGGTGTTTTTTATTTCTATCTTTTTTGGATCAAAGACAGCTTCGGCTTGACTTACCGTAACGGTGTAGGGAAGATCTTTTGAATTATACTTAAAGTCTTTTAATGAAGCGGTTCCACTGGTTGGTAATCGATCATACTTACCCGCATCCAGGTCAGAGTATTTTCCTTTGGTTTGAATGTCGGCTTTTACTTTTCCGGCTAACGTCATTCCCTCTACCGGAAATATTTTAGTGATTTTTTCAATATCAATGCCACCATTGGCTTTTACATCCCACGTGTAGTCATCTAAGTTTTGAAGAATAAGATCGGCAGTAAACTTTTCCCCGTCCATCAACATTCCAAAATCCTTAACAGTAATAAGAGTCTCGGCCATTTTTCCACTTGTATTTTGAACGGAAGAACTGAAACGTAAATCTTCAAGGGGTAAAGGAAATTCGGATGACTTTACAAAACCATTGGATAATGACATAGTAGCATTAATAGCAGGCATTATTTTTTTAATGCTATCATAAACACCTTTGGCGTTTGCATTGATTGCAAAAGCACCCTTCATATCTAACCCTTCCATCGGGAACATTTTGTTCAGCTCGGCCAGATTGAGAGACGCTTTTACATTACCATCCATGCGGTAATCTTTTAAGTTTTCGATTAGCAATCTTGCATCAACAGGATTTGCACCAAAATCCAAGTGAAGCTTTTTCAGATCGACAACGGTGTTTTCAATAACTCCTGTTTTGTTATCAACCAACAAATCCATGTTAATATTTGAGATTGCTGTTGGCAGGTCAGGATATTTAAACATGGCTTCACTAACTTTTAAGGCCATGTTAAAAGCAGGCATTTGACTATCGCTCATGGTTCCTTTTACAAATCCCGCAAAGGATAAATCACCTTTAGTTTCAATGTTCCCAAAGTCTTGCGTATAAAGGCCTGGTACTAATGATAATAAACTTTTGAATGAATTTTCCGGACTGCTGAACTGAATATCCATGCCATAATCTTTTTCATTCATCTTAAACCAACCAGCCATGCTCATAGCAAAGTCATTGATTTTTGTAGTGTTATCCTTAAATGTAAATCGGGTATATTCTTCACTTATTCCTATAGTCGCATCAATAACCGCTTGTTTGTTTGTTAAATACTCAACTCCATCATAAGCAACGGTAAGGGAGTCAACCCTCGAGCTCGTCTTCAAATCAAATTCCTTCTCATTGAAATCGCCACTACCGGAATGATTTAATCCTATTAACGAAGTATAAAATGGAAGCGACTGATCATCATAGATTAATTGCCCGCCCACTATTTGCCAATGATCAATACCAAACGAAAATGAACCTGATTCTTCTTGCGTTGTGGGTGCTTCTTCTGTAGAAGGATATGTGATATCGTAATTAGCTTTTCCATCTTTCAAAACCTTTATGGTAATCTGCGGCCTAACCAGAGTAATACCTTTTAGTCTTAACTGATCGCCAAACAAAATGTCTTTTAGGTTTAGCTCAACATCCAATTTTTCCACAACAAAAAGCGGAGTTCCTTCAAATGGAGCTCGATTAAAAACACCTAGATCCTTAAACTCAACAGTAACGTTGGGAAAATTGCTAAACAGCGTGAGGTTAAAATTATTTGCATCAAAGATTACATCCGCATTAATGCTCTTGGCGAGTTCTTTATCGATCGCTGCTTTAATATCGTCTTTGAATACTACTGGAATAATAAAAGCGGCAGCAACAAGAACAATCAGAAATACGCCAACTCCTATCAGTACTTTCTTAACAATCTTCATATAATGTCTTTATTTATAATCTTTAACAAAAGTAGCAAATCCACTACCATCAAAATATTAAATCACACAACTTAACATTGCATAAGTTTTAATCGTGTTAGAACCACAGATCGTATCTGTAAGGTTAAACTTTGAAATCTTTTGTTGGATGCATTCGTGAAATAGGTAATCTTTAAATGAAAGATTTAAACCAGATTTTGTATTACTAAATCAAGATAATTTTCCATTTTTTAGGTGTTTTCCATAACCCTTACTTCTTTTTACCAATAGATAGAGCATTTCTTCTTGCTGCAGCAAAAGCTACACGTTCTAATAATAACCCAAAAATTGCCATTTTGAGCTAATTTCAAACATTTTAGAATGTAGAGAGAGATTATCATCTACTCCCAATGTTAAGTTTGTGTTACCCACTATTGACTAATGTTACGTAATTGTTAACTTTAATCTCTATCAGATAACAATTAGGTAATGTTTAGAGCCATTCTAGTACTCGTTTTACTGGGAATTCTTCCGCTTGCGGGAGTTGGGCAGGACTCTGCGTTGCTGTCTGGATTGTTGGAAAGTTACCCTGCTGCCAATTCTCAAGAATTGACAAATCGACTTGATGGGTTCATCGCATCGCTCCATAATAAAAAATCAAAACACTCTGACGAGGACTTCTTAAAATTCCTTTTTAAGGAATCGCACCGCAAAATTTTTAAGAACTATAAGCCGTACACCCAGTTCGCTGAAATTTTTGAAAAGGGAAATTACGACTGCTTAAGTGCAACCAGTTTTTTAAGTCTTGTTTTGGATGAGTTTAAATTTAATTATAAAATCATTGAAACGAATTATCACATTTTTATTTCAGTTGAAACAAAGAATGGAACAGTATTGCTTGAATCAACCGATCGGTTTGCGGGAGTGGTAACAAATACAAGAGAAATAAACAACCGAATTTCGCGCTACCGTTCAAATGATCTTGTTGCACAATCAGAGGTTGGCAAGATTTATTACCAATACAATGTGAATTTATATCAAATTGTGGAGCCAAATCAGTTGCCAGGCTTACTCTACTTCAATCAGGCAGTGATTGCATTTAACAAAAAGCATTTTGCTGAATGTGCCGAAAAACTTAAACAGGCAAGTAAGATTTACGAATCGCCACGAACAGCTGAGTTAGCTGTGCTGCTTATAAAATCAGTTGTGGAAAGTGACCTGAGCGAGGAGGCGAAAATGGATTTGATTAAACCATTTGCACGATACATAAGCACAAATTCAGTAATTGCTTCGCGTTAATTCTGCAGCACCCTTAGCTCTACTCTTCGGTTTAGCGCGTGTGCTTCTTCGGTGTCTTCCAGACTAAATGGAGAGGTGCCCCCGAAAGCTTTAGCTTTAATTTTTTTCTTATTAGAACCTTTGGAAACCAGATAGGCTTTCACTGCATCAACCCGTTCTTGCGAAAGTTTCACATTTGCATTTGCATTTCCACGAGTGTCGGTGTGGCCTTCTAACTGAATAACCATGCGAGGATTATTTTTTAACATCAAAACAACCTCATCCAATTCTTCGAATGAAGTGGATGCAATTTTGACTTTACCGGCATCAAAATTCAAATCGTTAAGCCGCATTACTTTACCCACAGTGTGAGTAGTTTCGGCATTGTTAGCGGCTCCAGATGGTATGCTTAATTCTATATCTTGTATAACCCTTCTTTCGCTATTAGCATCTCCAGGATCCAGTTGATACTTTGAAGGAGCAAAACCGGCTGCCTCAACGGTGATAGAATATTTTTCATTGTCGAAAAGAGGAAATGAGAATGAACTTCCCGAAAGGAAACCCACCTTACTTCCATAAGGAAGACTTTGGTAAGAGATACGCGCAGCAACGGGTTCCTTTGTCACCCCATTAGTAATCTTTCCCTGTGCATATATTAATGTATCGGCATTTTGAGCTGCAACGTATAAACTGCATGTAATTAGGAAAAGAAGACAAATAGTTTTCATCCTTACATTTTTAAGATTTTGAATTCTACTCTCCGGTTTTTACGATTGGCTTCACGCGTATTGCTTGGATCTAACAATTGAGTTTCGCCAAAGTAGGTGGTTTTAATTCTATCTAAATCAATACCTTTTTCAACCAAATATTTTGAAACAGCTTTCGCTCTGCGTTCAGACAAACCAAGGTTATAAGCTTCGGGTCCAGTAGGATCTGTGTGTCCGGAAATTTCTACCTGCATAGTAGCCTTATCTTTCATCAAGGTAACAATGCGATTAAGTTCTGGGAAGGATTCCTGCTTCAGAATGGATTTATCGAAGTCGAAGAAGATATTATTCAGATTAATTTTTGTATTCTCTTCTACAAGTGCTACGCCTATAGGATCAAGGGTAATATTCTTGGTAACTAAAGTGCCATCTTTTGTAAAGTTTCGCAAATCAAGGTTTTGATTTTCTGAAATATGATCTTTTGCTTCAGCGCGCACACCGTACTGCTGCCCTCCGGGAAGGTGAATTTCATACTCACCGGTTACCGGATCAGAATAAGTAGACCCTACTTCTTTTCCATCAGAAAGTCTTTCATAAATAATCTTTGCGCCAATTGGTTGTCCGGTTTTTGAGTCAACAAGCTTGCCTCTTACAATTACAATTGGATCAGGAGTCATAAACATGGGCATCTTTACCCGAAAGATGTCGGAGTTATCAACGGTTACGCCACGCGAGTAATAGGCATACTCACTGGTAGAAGGAATGTTGAAGAATAGGTCGTCTAATTTTGTATTAATATCCGGTCCCAGGTTTTCAACGGGCGACCAGTTGGTCCAGGTTTCATCTAGTCGCTTTGTCATAAACACATCGCTGCCACCATAGCCACTAAATCCGTTGGAAGAGAAGTATAAAGTTTTATCATCAGAAGCTAAAAAGGGTGCAGTCTCTTCGCCTACTGAGTTTACACTTTTACCTAAATTAAGCGGCTTTGTCCATTTTCCATCATCTTTTTCAAAGCTTACATACAAGTCTCGGCTACCTTGTGTGTCCTCGCGCTCCACCGACATTAGCAATGATTTGCGCGTATTGGCTAGAAAGTAATTTGCTTTTTCGTTGTAGTTATAATCGTCTTCAATTTCCAAGGCCTTTGGGTCACTCCATTTGCCACCTACATTGGAACTAATTGACACACCTGCTAACATCTTGCCTTTGTCCAAATATTTATTACCTAAAAGGAGCACAACAGCTTTTCCGTCAGGAGTAGCAGACACGGTATTGACAAAGTTCGGTTGATTGTTATTGAATTGTGGACCTATGTTTTTAGCAAGACTCCACTTGCCATCGGCACCTAATTCAGAATACCAGATGTCTTCTTTATCGCTTATACCGCCAACATTTTCAGGGTGATTTTTTCTACTAAAATAAAGTGTTTTACCATCAGGCGATAGTAGCGGATTATACTCACTAAAATCGCTGTTCACATTTGTATCCAGACGTTCAACCACCAAACCTTTGCTTAGAAGCTCAGGCAAATCGATATTAGCTATTATAGGAATATTAGAATCGGAAATAGCCACTGCATCTAACGAGAAATAGTCAGGCAAGGCGCTGCCATCAAACTCAATTTTTACTGCGCTAACTTTATAAGTGGTTTTATCCAGAAAAACGTTGAGCATTCGGCCTTGTAAGGGCACAGCCATTGGGTTAAAGGTGTTTACCAGATATTCTCGGCCCGCCTCATCGTACACATAAACCTTATAAAGAGCTCCTGGGTTATACGATTCAGCAATAGCTATTTGTTGAATTTGCATTGGCGTAGCATAACCAAGTTTGATAAACTCGGCTCTTTTCGGCTTATCAGGTGTCCAAGCTCCGGGGTTTTGACCCCCAGCCGGCAATACGTTTGGCTGCCCCAGTGCCTGCTGTGCAGAGTATTGAATGGGAGTTAGCTCTGATGAGAAGTCGATAACTTTTGAAGCCCATTGAACAGACTGGCCATTCGAGAATTGAATCCCTGCCAAAGCAAAGCAGAGAAGGACTAAGGTTTTTCTCATAGTATTAAAATACACTGGGATAGCTACGCAACTGTATTAAAGGATAAACATAGTTAAAAATTGAAAAAGCGGAAAATAATTACATCAAACCCCAGCAATCTTATTCCTAGCCAAATGGGCTTTAGGGCAATTAGTGAGCAAATTACTCCATCGAAGTCTTATTAAACAGCAGAAACCCTACATGAAGCAGCACCCCGAGTTTGTTCTGTTTGTCGTCATAATAGTTGACATTTAAACTTATGGGGCCAACGGTTGAATGCAATACAAGCCCGGCAGTGGCGGCAAAGTAAATTTTTGTTAAGTCGCTACTAAGTGAAGCCTCTTGATTTTGAGCTTGCACGATTGATTCAAAAGGTTTAAAAAGATAACCTTCTAGGCGAAAATCAAGACTTTTTCGAACTGAAAACACGTTGCGCCAGCCACCGGCCACGTAATTAAATGCACGGAAATTTTCTAATAGTAAAGTCTTACTATCCTGAATTGGATTAAAAGCCGGAGCATTAATAATTGTGCCGCCATAGTTCATGAAAACTGGTTGATTGGAGAAAACTCCTTCGAAGAGATATCCAGAACTATAAATTCCACGTTTAAAATATTGTTCCAATGAAACTTTTGCGCGTAACCAAGTATGATATTCTTTGGCACCCTCTACAATAACAGATGTATTACCCGGCTCAAGGATTTCATTAAGTCCAAACCAATCAACCCTAAATGAAAAGAATTTACCAGCCGAAGCGTATTGTTTTCGGTTGAGTGTGTTAGTAGAGAAGCTAACACCAACCCGGCTTCCTCTCAGCCGAAGGATGTCTAACGTGTCAGTGGAAACTAATACGGCTGAGTTTATATACTGATCACGGTTATTAACATAGGAACCCTCTACCATGAGTTTATAATTATGTGCAATAGGAAAACCTAGATTGACTCCACCCTTACGGTCGATGCGACCAAGTACAGTTGGATCTACATTCTTAACAATTAGATCCTTGCCTTGAAAGAAATCCCAGTTATTGAAAGTAGCCTCAGGCTCCAAGTAAAAACGAGCGCGCCTTGGCATATCAATTCGCGCTTTCAATTGGGCAGACTTATAAAAACTACCTGCCGTAAAGTTGATGTTTGCATGTGTGAGTGCGCGATTGAAATAATAGTAATTCAATCCTAAATAAATGCTACTGATGTTTCGAGTGGCAATCACTCCACCAAAATCAACCTGAAAATTGTTCTGTGGCCTTCTGGTTAGCTTGAAATTAAAATTTTGACGATCAGCATTAAAAGTAAAACCAGGATAGAGGTTGCTAAAATAATCCTCAGAACCAAGTCGATAGAACCCAGATTTAACTTCGTTGAATGATAGCAAACGCTTGCCTGTTCTGAAAAATCGATTGACATATTTTTGTTGGTTTTTTGTAAATCCATCAAATTCAATTTCTTCAATAAAGAAAGGAGCACTTTTATTGTTGAATTTATTTCGGGCTTCCGCAACCGCTTCGCATGTCTTTCGCACAACGATCTTTGATTTTATTTCATCCATCTGCCGCATGGTTTGAATGTAACCGCTATCAATAAGTGCTTTTGCTTTACCAAAATCAAAGGTTGTATATCCTGTAAGATTAGGTTGAATATAAACGCCACTATCTGGAATATCCGATGGGTCGGATTTATCGAGCAACATATAAAGAAGTGAGCGCGAGATTAGCTTGTCATCTTCGCCATACGGATATTCTTGATATATTTTTGATGAAACGTTTGATCCTATAATTACATCTGGGCTGAATTCTTTCTGCGCAACATCCACTGGAAAGTTGTTGTACACGCCACCATCAAAAAGATATTTTCCATCAACCCGAATAGGGGTGTAAAAGAACGGAACGGTTTGAGTTGCGCGCAACGCATCGCTCAAAACCCCTTTAGAAAGAATTATTTCATTTTGAGTGAAGATATCAGCGGAAACCACCCGCAGTGGAATAAACAAACTATCAAAATTGTTGTGAGCGATGGCAGCGGGTTGAGCCATTTTTTCGGCTAATGCAAAATTGAGTGAAAGATCATTTGCGAGGTTGGTGTTTAGAAGAAAGGAGAAAGTGGAATCGAGAGAAAGATTTAAACGAAGGAAGGAGGCATCGTCATCGTTGCGTGAAAAATAGTAGTTATTATCTTCTTCAATCTGGCCATTTATCCAATTCAAGAATTCCTTTGATAAAATGATGTCTTCAATTTGATGCGGACTCATACCAGCGGCATAACAACCACCAATAATGCCACCCATGGAAGTGCCTACAACATAGTCAATTGGAATTTCATTTTCTTCAAGCGCTTTTAATACTCCAATGTGGGCAATACCTTTTGCAGCACCACCACTTAGCACCAGCCCTACCTTTTGTGAAAAGCCGGTTAGTGCAAAAAACGAAAATGCTATTGTTACTAGAAACCTGGACATTAATTTAGTTAACCATACGGTATGCGCGACCGTAAGTTACTCTATAACCAAAAAGGTAACAGGAAAATTGCGTGAATAAAAAAACACCTCACTCTAACCCTCTCCAAACGAGTGGGAAAAGGCAAGTCTTAAAGTCTTTTACGATTTCCACCCAAAAGAAAAACTAGTTGTGTTTTGCTTTCTTGTTAAAGTCCGGCTACATCTATTTCTGAATAAGAAGATGGAAACGGAATGAGTTGCAATCGTTTAATAATTGCATTCCTCACGTTTTCAAAATCAGGAAAAACTTCAGTTTTCACAGGCATTGATGGAGGTAGCTCAACCTGAAGCGCATCAACCTGAACTCCGTTTTTCCAAAACCGATAGCATAGATGCGGTCCCGTTGCCAACCCTGTGCTACCTACATAGCCAATGGTTTGGCCTTGGCGCACCCGGGTGCCAGCAGTAATGCCGCTGGCGATTTTTGACATGTGCAAGTAACCCGTAGTATATGTTCCGTTGTGACGCACTTTCACATAATTGCCATTATTGGTTTTGTATTGAGCCTCTTCAATGATTCCATCGCCAACAGAACGGATGGGCGTACCCGTAGGCGCAGCGAAGTCAGTACCTAAGTGCGGCCTGAAAACTTTTACAACCGGATGAAAACGATTTTTTGAATACCGCGAGCTAATACGCGTAAATTCGATAGGATATTTTAACAATGCTTTGCGTAAACTATTTCCATTCTCATCAAAATAATCTTCGCCATCACCCTGATCAAATGGAAAAGCATAGTACCCATTACCCGAATGCTCGAAGTAAACTCCCAGTATGCGGCCAATGCCAATGGATACCTCATCAACCAAATTCTCTTCGTAAATTAATTTGAATTGATCACCTTTTTGCAAGCGCTGAAAATCAACTTGCCAGGCAAAAATGTCCACAAACTTATT
>JBBSBG010000014.1:0-19524 GCA_038251495.1 Cytophagales bacterium | reverse complement strand
TACTCAAAGCTACCTCATGATCAAAACTCTTCTATATCCCTTCAAACGTTTTGCTTGGTTTAAACGATTGAATGCTAAAGTGACTTACGAACTATTAGCCAAACACATACCAGCGGAAGACTGGCACTTTATGAATTATGGTTATAACCCAAATGCATCCGAAGCGCCACTTGTATTGGATAAAGTTCCTACACAACAATATCCCTTGCAGATGTATCATTATCTCGCAGCCAAAACCTCGCTTGAAAATAAAAAAGTATTAGAAGTAGGAAGTGGTCGCGGTGGCGGTGCATTACATGTGGCGAGCCACTACAAGCCAACTTATTATACAGGTTTGGATTTAGCCCATCACGCTGTTGATCTGGCAAATCAATTGCATAAGCTTCCTAATCTTAAATTTATTCAAGGAAGTGCTGAAAAAATTCCGTTAGCTGATAATAGTATTGATGTTATTCTTAATGTAGAATCATGCCATGCATATGGATCAGTTACTGATTTTTTAAAAGAAGTAAAAAGAGTTTTAAAGCCAGGCGGTCATTTTTTGATGGTTGATTTTCGCTATGCAATAGACATGCAAACATTGAAAGATCAATTAGCTAATTCAGGCATGCAAATGCTAGAAGAAGAAAATATCACCTCCAATGTAATAACAGCCATTGAAGCAGAGGATGAGAAAAAGAAAGCCCGCATTAAAAGGTTGATACCCGGTAAATGGCAAAAACTATTTTCAGAATTTGCCGGAGTTGTAGGTTCAAAATTTTATAATAACCTCAAAGACGAAACCCGGTTTTATTACCGCTATTCGATGATGAAACCCTTATAAACTGATCTTATGCATTACTAGCTAACGAAGCGATAACAACTTCCCTCGCCTCGCGATGCTTACAGTAGCTGCACTTGAAATGCTCCAAGAGTAACCCATTTTCTTGCAGCGAAGGTTGTTTCTCTATTTCTTCCGAATCAATTTTCATAGTATAGTAACCACACTCACCGCATTTCTCGGCATGCTGGTAGCCCATGTACTTTTCAATTTTCTTTTCACCAGATTTATCATCAAGCCATATATCATATTCTACAGAATGAATCTCACTTTTATGCTCTGCTAATTGATCAGACTCCAAATGAACGGAACCCTCATCAGCCGATAACTTGCGCATCACGTTGCCAGCAGCAGACTTGCGCGGTTTGTTTCTAATGCGAGAGAGCCTTCCCTCTAAAAGACGTGGATAAATAACCTGAAGAAGATTCGAAAGTGTAACGTATGTTATGGCAACTAATGCTGACAAAAAGAAAATACTAACGTAAAGCTTCATGGTGTTATCCATAGGAATCAACGGGGTGATTTTTCCGGTAGTAAAAAGTACCAGCCCCATGATAAATGTAATAACAGCAAACCGAAAATATTTGATCTCGTGCGTGTTTACGTGATCATACCGATCTTTCAAATCTGACATACTCATTACTTTTACTTCATAAAACAAGATGATGAGGAGTGCTAAAGCAAAAAAAACATAAGAACCCATGATCAGGTAAGAGTCCCATGTTTCAATAAATGAAGTTGAATTTTCCATAGTTCGAGGGATAAAGTAAGGTTTAAGAAAGGGTTAATTTCGCATTATTTCACGCTACATTCAATGATTATTGTCAGATAATTTTTGCTAAAGTTGCATTATCACTTTTAAAAAGAAGCTTTCATATATGAACTATTTATGAACACTTGGTCGTTATTAGCCCGTGATGCCATTAAAAAATGCATTTTTTGATCTTGCCATCAGGCAAGCCGCAGCATTTGCTAAAAAGCCTTTGCGCATGGTGCGGTTGATTGGTCAACTTGCTTTAAAGCTGAAAAGTATTGATTGGAAATCTGTAAATCAAGCCGGCATCCGGGAAAAGTTTCAATTAATCGGGCGGTTGTTGCGCGCACATATCAAAGGTGATTATCGAATTAAATCGCTTCGCTTTCTCATTCTGCTAATAGCGGCAATTATCTATTTCATCAACCCAATCGATCTAGTTCCGGACTTCATTCCGGGCCTCGGCTTGGTCGATGATCTGGCTGTCCTTACCTGGGTGTATCAGGCTGTAGCCAGTGAACTTAGTGCGTTCGAGAATTGGGAAAGGAATACCTTCATTTCTGCTGAAGTTATCTCTTCTTCGCTTTAAACGTTCCGTTTGGCTGGATAAACATAGCTTCGGTTACTGAATCCCCACTTGTAAACTCAATCTTAAATCCTTCTAAGGACTTAATTGAAAATTTATCTTTTCCGGTGGCAATTAATTCATACTCAGGCTGGCCGGGCATAAACAAAAACAAGGTCTCCCCGCCTTTCAAATAAAACTTGGCAATCATTCCTGCCAACTCATACTCACCTGCATACTTAGCCAAAACATCTTTACCAACTTCAATTTTCTTTGGCGTTCTTTTAAATTCAATGGCATCCAATGTTGGTTCAATCTTTATAGAAACTTTGCTTATTTCACCACCTTCATTAGTTGAAAAATTAAATAAGGGGCATCTCTAAAAACCCTTGCCCTCATTACCTCAACCCCTGCCCCTTCTACCAAAGAGAAGGGTAAGTGGAGTTTTTAGAGATGCCCTATGGTTTGTGATGATTCTGTAGTATCCGCTTTCGTTTTCGCTTCGAAAGATTCGAATACATCGTAGTGATAGTGTCGTAACCACATTTTGTTTAATTTGAATTTCGCAAAAAGTGAATCTCGTTCAACAACCAAATCAAATGTGCCGTAGGCGGGATTCGAATATCTCCCTGAAAACTCTTGTATAATGTGCGATGGTTTTGTTCCCTTAACCTTACTCGATGACTTTGTCTTTTGCGCTGCTTCTTGTTCCTTCAAGGCTTTGTCGCTTCGGGTTTTCAATTCTTTGTTCCAATCAGCTCTTATTAATCACGTCTTTTTTGGATTGAGAGATAGCAACCAAACTAAAGAATATGAGCGTGAGGGAGAAAAAGTATTTCATAGTGAAACTGGATTGGGGGTATGATCCAGATATACTAATAGGCCCCTACTAATTTTTAGATATGGGCTTTAGTCGATTACATAAATCTGGTATTAAAATTTCTACCTTTGTTGGATTAGCCAGCGGCAATGCTCAAGATAGACTCCCATACGCACATCCTTCCAAAGAAGATTCCTAACTGGACTGAGAAGTTTGGGTATGGTGATTTCATTTATCTGCAACATCACAAAAAGGGCTTCGCTAAAATGATGCGGGGCAGCCAATTCTTTAGAGAGATTAAAGAGAACTGCTGGAACCCCGAAGTGCGCATTGAGGAATACCAGCAATATGGCACACAGGTTCAGGTTGTCTGTACCATTCCGGTAATGTTTTCGTATTGGGCTAAACCGTTAGACTGTCTCAATCTATCCAAATTTCTTAATGATCATTTGGGCAAGCTCGTACACAAATATCCTAAGCAATATGTCGGGCTTGGCACTGTGCCTATGCAAGACACTGAGTTGGCTGTAAAGGAGTTGGAGCGGTTTAAAAAGATTGGTTTAAAAGGAGTGCAAATTGGCTCGAACATTAATGACGATAACTTAAACGAAGAACGGTTCTTCCCAATCTTTCAGGCTTGCGAAAAGTTAGACCTTGCGGTGATGGTTCACCCTTGGAATATGATGGGCGAGAAAAATATGCAACGCTATTGGCTTCCGTGGTTAGTAGGTATGCCGGCCGAAACCTCGCGGGCCATGTGCTCGATGATCTTTGGCGGGATTTTTGAACGCCTCCCGAAACTTCGCGTTATGTTTGCACATGCAGGTGGATCATTTTTGCCAACCATTGGTCGTATTGAACATGGGTTTCAATGCCGCCCCGACTTGGTAGCAATTGATAATAATGTAAACCCACGTAACTACCTTGGTAAATTTTGGGTTGATTGTGTTACGCACGATGCGCTCATGTTAGAATACGTAATTAAGTTGCAAGGAAGTAAGCGCATTGTATTAGGATCTGATTACCCGTTTCCACTTGGTGATCTTGAGATTGGAAAATTTATTGAAGACATGAGCTTGCCTGAGGCCGTCAAAGAAGATATTTTTTGTAATGCAACGCTAGAGTGGTTACAACTTTCTAAAAAAGATTTCATTTAAAAAATTGATTTGTGCGCAAGAGTCTTTACCTCATTTTACTTCTCTTCTTTTCGGTTGCATCCTATGCACAAGTAAACGAACAAGAAAAGCTAAGGCAGTTGGAAATTCAGCGGCAAGCTGATAAGCAACGGGCCATCGATCGACAAATAGATTCAGTCGCACAGCTTATTGAGATAGAGCAATATCAGGCAGCCGAAGATAAAATTATAGCTGTTCTTAAAACCGTTAGAAGCGTTCCCTCCGATCTCACCTTTTTTCTTGGTAAAACTTCATTCAATTTATTCAAGTATAAACAAAGTGTTGACTGGCTTAATAAATACATTCAATTGAAAGGAACAAATGGCCAATTTTCAGAAGAAGCTATTAGTATTAAGGCAAAAGCCGAAGTGGAATTATTAAAAGAGCGCGAGATTGAATCACAAACAGCGGCACAAGTTTTTTCAAAAGATTTTGATATTGATTGTGGCCCAACGGGTAAAGTTGTATGCCCTGTTTGCCGTGGCTCACAAGTAATTATTAAAAAAGGGCATTTTGGCAACACCTATAAAACATGTGGCTACTGCAATCATACAGGTACCTTATCTTGCGAGGATTACAATAAATTACTTAAAGGAACTCTCCAACCATCTGCCAACTAACTGTCTTTGAAATAGTTAGAATCAGAAGAAATCAAAATTATCCTTATCTTTGCATGTTTCAATTTGTGCAGAATGGCCTTATATAACAAGATTAACGGAAAGGAATTAAAAGAACGCCTTCATAACAGCAGTCAGGCACGCACTACCGTGTCTTTTTATAAATATCATCAGCTTGCTGATCCTGAATCATTTCGAAATGAGCTTTATAAGTTGCTGGATCAAATTCTTGTGTGGGGTCGCATTTATGTAGCGAAAGAAGGAATTAATGCTCAGATCAGCGTACCGACTGAACGCTTCACAGATTTTAAAAATGAACTTTTTAGTATTCCGTTCCTTAACGGGATCAGGCTCAATACTGCCGTTGATGATAATGGAAAATCATTTTTCAAACTTAAAATTCTGGTACGCAATAAAATTGTTGCCGATGGGCTAAATGACTATTCGTTTGATGTTACCAACAGTGGCGTACATGTAAATGCAAATGAATTTAATCAACTAGCGGATAATCCCGATACCATTATTGTGGACATGCGCAATCACTACGAAAGTGAAGTAGGCCGATTTAAAAATGCAATTTGTCCGGACGTAGATACCTTTCGCGAAGAGCTATCGGTTGTAAATGAGATTCTTGAAAACAAAAAAGATAAAAATCTACTCATGTATTGCACAGGAGGCATTCGTTGCGAGAAAGCGAGCGCCTGGTTCAAACATGTGGGCTTCAAAAATGTATTTCAGTTGGATGGCGGTATAATAGAATATGCCAAACAGGTAAAAGATCAGAATCTTGAGAACAAGTTTGTGGGAAAGAATTTTGTATTTGATGAACGATTGGGCGAACGTATTTCTGATGATGTAATTAGTGAGTGCCACCAATGCGGCAAACCGTGCGACAACCATACAAACTGCAAAAATGATGGTTGTCATTTATTATTTATTCAATGCGATGAATGTGCTACACAATATTCAGGTTGCTGCACTTCTACATGTACCGAGATTATATCCATGCCCACTGAATCTCAAAAGGAATTACGCAAAGGAATTAATAAAGGCCGCCAGGTATTTAAGAAAGGAAGAGCCAAAGATTTAAAGGTGAAAGTCACTTCAACTGAATCAACAGCATAAGATCAGATGAGTAAAATTAGAATCGGTATTATTAATGTTTCCGACAGAGCCAGTCAGGGTATCTATGAAGACCTGCCGGGCAAAGCAATTGTTAGTACCTTGAATGAATACATCATTAATGAATGGGAAAAGGAATATGCTATTATTCCTGATGAGCAGCATTTGATTGAACAGGCTTTAATAGAAATGGCTGATCTGAAAAAATGTTGTCTGATAATTACGTGTGGTGGCACTGGTCCTGCCTTACGGGATGTAACCCCAGAAGCCACTGAAGCAGTTTGTAACAAGATGATGCCTGGCTTTGGCGAATGTATGCGGATGGAAAGTTTAAAATACGTTTCCACGGCAATTCTATCCCGGCAAACGGCTGGCATTCGAAATGAAACTTTAATTGTAAATTTACCTGGAAAACCAAAAGCTATTCGACAATGTTTAGATGCCGTGTTTCCAGCTATCCCTTATTGTATCGACCTATTGAATGGTCCGTATATTGAGTGTAGAGATGAAGTGATAAAAGTATTCAGACCTGCATAAACACATTATAGAACTAGTATTAAAAGGCAAATGAAGGTTGAATAATCAATAAATAAAACAAATATCTATCTCCCTCTCCTCTGGAGAGGGCTGGAGTAAGGTTAACAAGCATTTATGGCACGAATAAAATATTATTACGACACCGAGACCTGCAAGTATGAGCGTATCAAAACCTCTACCGGTGATATTATACTTAATACGCTAGGCATTATGTCGCTAACTGTGGCAATGGCTGTTGGGTTATTAATAACTTATAGCTCCTACTTCGAATCACCAAAGGAACTTCTTCTTAAGAATGAAGTAAAGGAATTGGAGTTCTACTATGATAATCTTACTAAAGAGGTTGAAAAGTTGCAAACGCAATTGGCGAGCATGGAATACCGCGATGATAATATTTACCGCGTTGTGCTTGGTGCAGAACCTATCGATAAGAGTATTCGTGAAGCGGGTGTGGGTGGTTTGGATCGATATGAAGACATCAAAAACAAAAATGTGATTCATGGCGATATTATTATTAAATTAAGTGAGGTTGTCGATAACTTGCGTAGAAAGATTTACATCGAGTCAAAATCTCAGGACGATGTGGTTGATCTTGCGGAAAGTAAAGAGAAACTATTTGCGGCCATTCCGGCTATTCAACCTGTTTCCAATAAACAATTAATTGCTTTGGCATCAGGATTTGGAATGCGTGTGCACCCAATCTATAAGGTAAAGAAAATGCACACGGGTATTGATTTTGCTGCAGCAATTGGAACACCCATTTATGCTACTGCCGATGGTACCATCGACAGGTTAGATGTAAGCTTTAGTGGATACGGTAAGATGCTTGAAATTGATCACGGGTTTGGATATCGAACCCGCTACGCACACATGCATGGGTTTGCTGTAAAATTGGGACAAAAAATTAAACGCGGGGATTTAATCGGGTATGTTGGAGACACGGGACTCTCTACCGCTCCGCATTTACACTATGAAGTATTTGTTAATGGTGTTCATGCCAACCCGGTGCATTACTTCTTTAATGACCTTAACCCAGCTGAGTACGAAAAAATTATTGAGTTAGCGTCAATCGAGAATCAATCTCTGGGGATGTAGTGGGGAATCAATCAGGAAGTTTATTCTTGATTTAAAATTTAGCGCTTATATTTAGGCTATTCAATATGAATAGCAAGTGTTAAAGTTAGCTGTAGTTTCCTTCTTACTTATTTTAATAGTTGGCGGTTGCTCCGACTTTGTCGAGTTTAATGGAATTCCGATTCGCCAATACGCCAGTAAAACAATAAAATACAGTTCGCAATATTCTTCTGGTAATTGGTCCGCGGCAAAAGCACTTGGCAAGGAAGATGTCTATCCTGACTATGGTGAAGATTTAAATGCCTGGGCTTCGCTGACGGATGATACCCAACGTGAATTTTTAGAACTTGGGTTTGATACTCTCCAAACTGTTAGAACAATTGAAATATTTGAAACCTACAATCCAGGCGCTATAGATACGGTGTACTTACGTGATGCCTCTTTGAAAAAATGGGAAAAAGTTTACGCCAAACCAGCAGTAGCTAATCTAGAAAAGAAATCAAGAATTTTTTCAATCTATTTTATTGAAACAGACTATTTTGTAGACGCGATACGCATAGCCATAAATAGTCCAGCGGTTAAAGATTGGAATGAAATTGATGCGGTAGCAATAACTGGTCAACGTAAAAACGTAACCAAATGATGAAGACTGTACTTTCCTTATGTCTTGCCCTTTTCGTTTACGCTGCTGCCTTTGGGCAAGGCTGCAGCGATGCAGGTTTTTGCAGCATGGGTGCAATGAAGCCCGACCAGCCATTCAATAAAAAAGCACTGTTGAAGTTAAAATCAATGGAGATTAGTTTTTATAGAGGTACAACAACAACCTCGCCTGTTGTTTATGTTACAACTGCCGATATGAATTTCAACATCATTGATAATAAAACTTTCTTACAAGTAAAACTCCCCTATCAGGCAATCAGTGGAAATTTTGGCGACAACTCAGGCCTTGGTGATATCTCATTGTGCTTAACGCGAAATATATATTCATCAGAAAATTTTGACATCGGATTATCCGTGGGTGGTAAAATACCATCAAACAATTCAAACAATAGATCAAAAGAAAATGGATTAGCTTTTCCGATGTACTACCAGACAAGTCTGGGTACTTACGATTTTATCACAGGATTATCACTAATGAGTAAGAAATGGCTTTTCGCTACCGGCATTCAACACCCATTCAATGAAAACAATAATCAGTTTTCGTATCGGGGTTGGATTCCTGCGTATCAAGAAGGAACGGGAGAATCGTATGTAAGAACATATTGGCCAGCCTATCATTTGAAACGTGGAACCGATATCATGTTTCGAGCAGAACGTAACTTCAGATATGCGCGATTTAATGTGTCCATTGGAGTGCTTCCAATAATAAGAATAAGTAAGGATGAAGTAACAGATCCAAACACAAATGAGCGGGTTAAGCTGAAAGGCACCACTGGAATGGCATTTACAGCAATAGGCACAATTGGTTATAACTTCAATGTAAAATCTGGTATTCGTCTTTTAGTAGGTAAAAAATTAAAAGACCGAGACGTTAATCCAGATGGATTAACCCGCAATAATGTAACCACATTCAGCTACTACTACCGGTTTTGAAAATGAAATACACAAATCTCATTTTCTTGTTTATAGCTCTTCCGCTTTGTCAACTTGTTGCGCAAGACAAAAAATCGAATGATAAAATTCTGGAGCAAATTGATAATCTTTTGCTTGACGCAAAGTATGATGAAACAATAAAACTTGTCGATCAAACAAAACCCTCCGACCTTTCTTTTGATGTTCAACTAAAGAATAAAAAGTCTGAAGCACTTATACGTATAGGTAAGTATGAAGAAGCAGATAAGCTTCTGAATGAAACACTAGAAAAAATCAATCAAATAAAAAGTTCAGGCACTTTAAAGGCGAGCACCCTCATCAATGTTGGATACCTTCATCTCAACCAGGGAAGAAATGACTTGGCAGTTGAAACTTTAACAAATGCCGCCAATACTTTACAGCAAAGCGGTAACGCATTAGAAACTGCTCAGGCACTTAGTTATTTAGGACAAGCCTATTTTAATACAGGCAAGTATGTACAAGCAGAAGAGCAACAGTTGATGGCTCTATCTCTCCGTCAGGACAAATTACCAGAAGCACATGAACTAATTGCAGCTTCTTATACAGACTTAGGCCTGGTTTACAGCACGATTGATGCCGACAAATCATTCGACAATTATGAAAAAGCCACTGAGATATATGGAAAACTGCATGGCCAAGAGCATCCTAAATTTGCAATTGCCAACACAAATCTTGGGGTTGTAAACTTTAACACAGAACTTTACGGGGATGCTGTAAACTATTTTGAGACTGCATTAAAAATTTGGGAGAAAAACTATCCCCAACCTCACCCTTCCAAGGCATATGTACTCCGCTGGCTTGGGCTCACGTATTCAAAACTTAAGGATGATAAAACAGCACTTGAATTTTACCACAAGGCACTGGATATGTATATCGCATCACAAGGAAAAAAACATCCAGACGTAGCGTATACCTACAACCTGATCGGAAACATTCTTCAGGCAGAAAATAAGTATGATGAGGCATTATCAAATTATCAAAAGTCAATTATCGCCAACATCTCTGATTTCAATAATCAAGATGCTTTTGTAAATCCGAAGATTACTAATTTCTATGATGGAAATTTTCTACTGTACTCACTGATGTATAAAGCGCAGGTGCTGGAGGCTCGTCACATGAATCAAACTCTGAAATTATCGGACTTAACTTTTGGTTTAAATACACTTCAGCTTTGCGACTCGCTAATTGATAAACTTCGCCAGCAAACCACCAATGAATCGGATAAAATTTCGCTTGGCGCAATTGCCAATGAAGTATATGCCGATGGTGTGCGCATTGCCTATTTACTAAGCGATGTGTCTTTTCGGGATCGAAAAATTTATAGAGAACGTTCTTTCTACTTTGCAGAAAAGAGCAAGTCGGCAGTTCTTCAAGAGGCAATCTCAGACGCGAATGCCAAGTCTTTTGCAAACATTCCACCGGAGTTATTAGAAGAAGAAAACGGATTAAAATCAGCCATGGCCATGGTTAATCAAAAGCTAGCTCAAAAGCCATCCGAGGATGAAGAGAAGTATCTGCGCGAAACTGCTTTTCATCTCAATCAAAGTTATGCTGAGTTTACAAAAACTCTCGAAAATAAGTTTCCGGAATACTTCAATTTAAAATTCAATTCTGCTGCGCCCTCAATTGACGAATTACAGAAACTCTTGAATGAGAAAAGTGCACTTATAAGTTACTTCATTGATGAGGGAAATAGCCGTTTGTATGTTTATCTAATCACCAAAAAGAAGTTTCTGGTTACCGATCATAATTTATCTGATGATTATGATCGAATGATTAGCGGATTTAGAAATAGCTTATTCTTCAATCAGGAAAAAGCCTACATCACCTCTTCAAGAAATCTTTATAACATTTTAATTCCAAAAGGGATTCCGGCCAAAGTAAATAGTCTCGTGCTACTTCCTTCGGGCCGCATGAGCATTATACCCTTTGAAGCATTGCTAACCAAAAATGTAAAGGATTTCGACACACCCTTTGGTCAATTACCTTATCTTATTAAAAAGTATGATGTGCGGTACGAGTTTTCGGCAGGCCTCTTAATTCAAAAGAAAAATAATCCAGTCGCAGCAGGTATTTCTTCTGCTAAACTTCTTGCCCCAATCTCTTTCCCCGATGGAAATAACTTAAGTGATTTACCAGGCACCGAGCAAGAGGTGAATGCCATTCAATCCATTTTCAAAGATAAAAATATCACGTGTGAGGTGCTAACCAATAAACTAGCAAATGAGTCTGCTGTTAAAGATGATGACCTGAAGAATTACTCCGTAGTTCACTTCGCAACGCATGGCATTGTCGATGAGGATAATCCAGAGCTCTCAAGAATTTTTCTTCAGAATGATTCGGAGGCGGAAGATGGGAATCTGTATTCAGGAGAAATTTATAATTTACATTTGAATGCAAATCTGGTAACGCTATCAGCCTGTCAAACCGGGTTAGGAAAAATTTCGAAAGGTGAAGGTGTAATCGGACTATCGCGTGCGTTGGTTTATGCTGGCGCTAAAAATATTGTCGTATCGTTTTGGAGCGTTGCCGATGAATCGACCGCTGAATTGATGACTGATTTTTACAAATCATTACTTCAGAATAAGGATACTTCTTTTACAACTGGGTTGCGCAATGCTAAGTTAGAATTGATAAAAAAAGGTACGTATGCAGCCCCGTATTATTGGGCAGCATTCATATTAATTGGATACTAGAGGAGATTTTTGAGAGAGAAAATTTACCCGCCCTTGCAGTAGTGGGTGGTTTTTGCCACTCCTACTGTCAGGGTCAGGTTACACAGTCTAACGCTATGGCAAAATAGTTTCTACTGTGTTATAGAGAACCCCAAAGTAGGGGCATGAGTTTCAATTTTCCTAAGGATTTCCTAAAACTTTGTTTATCATGAAAAAATGGCGTTTTTAGAGTCAAAATGGTGTTGTTAAAATGTTTGAAGACAATTATAAGCAGCGAGGATTAAGAAATAAATTGGTAAAAAAACTGCTTGAAAAGGGCATTTCTGACCAGCGGGTTTTGGCCGCAATTGGAAAAGTGCCAAGACACGCTTTTTTCGATGATGCCCTCCTTGGGCATGCCTATGAGGATAAAGCTTTCCCAATTGGGGAAGGCCAGACAATCTCACAACCTTATACGGTCGCCTTCCAAAGCGAAAAGCTAAAAATACAGCCCGGAGACAAATTGTTAGAAATTGGGACTGGATCTGGTTATCAAGCTGCCATTCTGCTGGAAATGGGTGTAAAAGTCTATACTATAGAGTATAACCGAAAACTTTATGAACGCACACGCGATTTCCTTCCTACCCTTGGTTATAAACCCTATTTCTTTTATGGCGATGGCTCGAAAGGTGTTCCCGCAAAAGCTCCATATGACAAAATAATTGTGACCGCTGGCGCGCCATTTGTCCCCACCGCGTTAACAGATCAACTTGCCGAAAACGGAATCTTACTAATTCCCGTTGGGGATCGGGATAAACAAAAAATGTTGCGTATTACGAAAACAAAAACTGGTTTAAAAAAAGAAGAATTTGATAACTTTACTTTCGTTCCGCTTTTAGGTGATCAGGGTTGGAAGTAACGATCTAAATTCATCAAAGTCAGTAGAGATAAGAATTGACTTCTTCTCCCCTTTCATAAATTCTTTGAGGCGATCCGGAATTTCAATTTGCTTTTGGATCGCATCTTCAACCACATCGGCAAATTTTGCTGGGTGCGCGGTCTCTAAAAATATTCCAGTGAAGTCGGAATGAGTTTTCAGAAATTCTTTCAAACCTAAATAGCCAACGGCTCCATGAGGATCCATTACATAGTTAGAATTGGAATCAACTAAACGCATAGCCTCTTTAGTAGCCTCATCACTAAATGTGCTTCCAAAAATTTGTGCAGACAATTTCTGAAAGTCATTACCAAATAGTTCAAGCATGCGAACAAAGTTACTTGGGTTGCCAACATCCATCGCATTGCTAATAGTTTGTTTTGAAGCACGTACCTTGAATTGTTGTGTACGTAAATACTCGGGCACAATATCATTAGCATTCGTTGCAGCAACAAAGGCATCAATTGGCAAGCCCATTTTTTTCGCCATCAAGCCAGCAGTAAGATTTCCAAAATTGCCACTTGGCACACATACTACAACGGGCTTATCTTTTTGCTTCAACTGTGCGTATGCTCCGAAATAATAAAACGACTGCGGAATTAAACGAGCGATGTTTATTGAATTAGCCGAGGTAAGAAACAAACTTTTCTTTAACTCTCTATCAAGGAAGGCTTGCTTCACCAATCTCTGGCAATCATCAAACGTTCCAGAAACTTCTAGCGCGGTTATATTTCCGCCAAGGGTTGTAAACTGTTTCTCCTGCGCTTCACTTACTTTTCCTGATGGATACAAAACAACAACCCGTGTACCGGCAACATTAAAAAAGGCATTAGCCACAGCACTTCCTGTATCGCCAGAAGTTGCAACCAGAATTGTAATTTCCTTGCTCTGTTGTTTTGCGAAATAGCCTAATAGCCCGGAAAGAAAACGCGCACCGAAATCTTTAAACGCTAACGTTGGGCCATGAAATAATTCAAGTGAAAAAATATTCGACTCAACCTCAACTAAAGGCGCATCAAATTGAATCGTATGATCAATTATTCGTTGCAACTCAACTTCCGGAATATCATTGCTAATCAGATTTTTTGCAACCTCAAGAGAAATCTGTTTAAAATTTTTATCCGGCAGCGTTTTAAAAAAATTATCTGAAAGTTTGGGTATTGATTCGGGCATATAAAGGCCATTGTCTGGCGCCAATCCGTGAACAACGGCTTGCTGTAAACTAACCCTATGATTTTTATCGTGTGTGCTGTAATACTTCATAACTAATTATTCTCCTTTCAGGATTCGCGCTCCTTCCTGATTCACTTTTGAAACAAATACGTCTGATTTTAAATGATGTTTAAGAAATTCTAATTGAATGGCCTCCCCGGCTGCAACGGCCTGTTCATTCGTTTCACTCAATGCAAATATGGTTGGTCCGCTTCCTGAAATTCCACAACCCAGCGCTCCAGCATCTAAAACTATCTTTCTTAAATTTGAAAACCCAGGAATAAAAACAGAACGAGTTGGCTCTGCAATCACATCTTTAAGCGATCGGCTGATTAATGAGTAATCAGGTTTTGTAAGCCCAATCATTAACCCTGCGATGTTACCACTTTGAATAATGGCATCTTTCAATGGCAAAGTTTGACGTAATACTCTTCGAGAGTCTTCTGTCTTTAATTCAAGATGCGGATGTATAAGCGTGCAATAGATTTTTTCTGTTGCATCAACTTTAATAATGTCCAATGGCGAGTATTCTCGCACCAGTACAAAACCACCTAATAACGATGGTGCCACGTTATCGGCATGCGCAGCTCCGCACGCAATACGCTCCGCTTCCATAGCATGCGGTACTAATTGTTCTCGCGTAAGTGGGTTACCCATCAAATGATTAATAGCTATTAACGCGGCAACACCGCTTGCAGCGCTCGAACCCATACCACTGCCCAATGGTAAATTTTTCCTTAACTCAATATCAACTCCTTGACTGGATCCAATTGCTTTCAAGTATGAAATGACAGCTACACTTGCTGTATTCCTTTCTAACTCATAAGGAAGCTTACCTTCATCACCAGTTATAGATGTGATGTTAATTTCAGAATCTTCCCGTAAGGTTAGTTTAACTTCATCGCCCGGAAAATCTACAGCAAAACCCAAAATATCAAAACCACAACAAACATTGGCAACAGTAGCGGGTGCAAAAGCACTAATTGATTTCATAGTTTAAACATTTACATAATTACCAATCCGTATTACATCTGCAAACACACCAGCAGCAGTAACTTCGGCACCCGCACCCGGTCCACGAATAACCATCGGTCGTTCATGATATCGTTCCGTTGTGAGCAAAATAATATTATCACTTCCAGATAATGAATAAAATGGGTGCTGATTGTCTACTGAGCCTAATCGAATCCTTGTCGTTCCATTTTCCAACACCGCCATGTACCGCAACTTTTCATTTTTGGCGTCCGCTTCTGCTAATAGTTTTTCAAACGAACCATTATGCGTTTCTAATTTTTGGAAGAAAGCATCTACGCTCATCTCACCACGACAATCCTCTGGAACCAGATTTTCAACAATCACATCGTCAAGTTCCATTTCCAAACCCGATTCCCGCGAAAGGATCAAAATCTTACGCGCTACATCCATCCCGTTAAGGTCATCGCGCGGATCCGGCTCTGTGTAGCCTTTCTCCTTTGCTTGCTTAACCACATCGCTAAAACGATCTCCCTTTTTATAAGTACTAAAAATATAATTCAAGGTTCCGCTTAACACCGCTTCAATACCAAGTACTTTGTCGCCACTAATTAGCAAATCATTTAATGTGTTGATAACCGGCAATCCTGCTCCTACATTGGTTTCAAACAAAAATTTAACTCCACGCTTTTTAGCAGCAGCTCGTAGCAACTGATATTTTTGATATGACCCAGAGTTCGCTTTTTTATTAGGAGTAACAATGGAGATATTTGATGACAGAATAGATTCATAGAAACCTGTTACCTCTTCGCTTGACGTGCAATCCACAAAAATGCTATTCGAAAGATTCATAGCAATCATGGTTCCCATAAAAGCATTCAAATTCATCTCTTCGCTTGATGCCAATAATTCATTCACTGCTTCAGTAAATTTAAAACCATCTTCATTGAAAAGCATCTTGCGGCTATTCGCAATCCCAACCACATGAATCTCTACTTGATTTTGCTTTGCCAATTGATGATGCTGCTTCTCCATCATATTTAATAAAGACTTTCCAATCAATCCGGTGCCAACCAAAAACAAATTTAAAACTTTTCTATCCGACAGGAAGAAAGCCTCGTGAAGCGTATTAAGTGCTTTTGAAATATCCTGCTGATGAATAACCGCTGAAATATTTAGTTCCGAAGAACCTTGTGCAATCGCATTGATATTAATTCCACTGCGGCCCAGAGCACTGAACATGCGACCACTTGTACCCGGATTGTGTTTCATGTTCTCGCCCACGATCGCTACAATGGCAAGCTCCTCCTCCACTTTTACTTCATCCATTTCATTGCCGCGAATTTCATATTGAAATTCTTTATCAATTGCTCTTTTGGCTTGCTTAGTCTTAGATGATTCAATGGCAAAACAAATGGAATGCTCTGATGAAGCCTGACTGATCAAGATCACGCTTATACTTTCCTTGGCAAGCGTTCCAAACAAACGCATGGAAACTCCAACAACACCAACAAGTCCGCTGCCCTGCAGGCTGAGCAGACTTATTTTATCCATGGAAGAAATTCCCTTGATTATTAAACCTTTTCCATTTGACTTATTACTAATGAGTGTGCCTGGGAAGGTTGGATTAAATGTGTTCTTAATCCAGATTGGAATTTGATTTATCATCACCGGCTGCATAGTAGCCGGAAAAATTACCTTGGCTCCAAAATGTGAAAGCTCCATCGCTTCGTTGTAGGTCATTTCAGAAACTGTAAATGACTTTTTAACCTTGCGGGGATCGGCTGTCATCATCCCATCTACATCTGTCCAGATTTCCAAAGCCGATGCTTTTAATGCAGCCGCAAAAATTGATGCGGTATAATCTGATCCACTTCTTCCAATCGTGGTTGTTTCACCGGAAGCTGAAGAGCCAATAAATCCAGTTATAACTTGTAGATTGTGATGCGCATCAAAATGATTTTGGATTAACGTATTTGTTGTTTCAAAATAAATTTTTGCATACCCGAAATTACTATCGGTGCGAATGACAGTTCGCGCATCTAAAAACTCAGCGGCTATTTGTTGGTCTTTCATTACCTCAGTAATGATGTATGCCGAGAGCCGTTCTCCAAAACTCATGATGTAGTCGAGGGTGCGCGGAGTTCTTTCTTTTACAAGAAATACTCCATGCAACACATCTTCCAATTCATTGAACGTAAACTTTACGTGCGCTATGACACTACTCTGTTTTTGAATACTGATTAATTCTCTCACAGCATCTAAGTGTCGTGTTTCCAGGGATTGCAATAAATCTCTGTATTCAACCTGACCTTGCAGGGCAAGGGAACTTAGCGTAATCAGATTATCCGTTACACCACCAAAAGCAGAAAACACTACAGCTGGCTTATCGGTTAAATAAGGCTTAATAATTTCGATAACAGATTTTATGCGGGCAGGTGTCGATACTGATGACCCACCAAACTTAAGTACGTTCATAAACGGAGTGAATTATTTCAGTTCTTCAAAACTGATTTGCGAAGTTGATAAAATGATAAGTTGAGTATGTCGGAGAAAGGCAGGATATGTCGGGAGCTACCCCGTAATAATAGTCGTAATGGTAATCGCCTCGAAAGAGATTGACCTTGAAGTGGCGATAGTTGAAAAAGAATTAAACACCTGCTGAATATTTTATGCAATAAGCAAATTGACCGCGGGTATTGCAAAGTTTTTTTATGATTTTTGTGAACTACTAAAACGAACTAACAGTTAGTAGCCATCTCAATAATTATGATCCGAAAGAAAAAGCATCCCAGAGAATCTGCCGTAAGTAAAACGGAGTTGGTATTGCCAAACGATACAAATACACTCAACAACCTAATGGGTGGGCGACTCATGCATTGGATGGATATTGTTTCGGCTATTGCCGGACAAAAGCATTGTAACAGTATTGTGGTTACCGCATCGGTTGATAATATCTCATTTCGATCGCCCATTCACCTTGGTGATGTAGTTACCCTTCGGGCTCGGGCAACCCGCGCCTTCAACTCATCGGTTGAAATTAGAATTGATGTGGACGCAGAAAACATCCCGGAAGGAAGGAAAATAGAAAGCAACTCTGCCTATTTTACGTTTGTTGCTGTTGATAAGGAAGGCCATCCCGTTCCCATACCAGAAGTAGAGCCTGAAACTCCTGAAGAGATTGAATTATACAAGGGTGCTTTACGCAGAAGGCAATTGCGCTTGATCTTATCAGGTCGCATGAATCCTTCCGAAGCGAACGAACTCAAATCCATTTTTGACATTAAAGAAGTATGAGTTTACAAAACGAACTTGAGTATATCTTCACAGAAGAAATCTATTCACTACCAACTCCCGTTCTCGTAATCCTCTCTAAACACTGGGAAGAACTCAGTGAAGATGAACTCACTACACTTTCGCGATTGCTGCAAGCCGTAAAACAGAGTCTTGCATCAGTTCAAGTTATTATTAAGAAGGAGTTTTCATTAGATGAATTCTCAGTACTCTCACCAAAACGCATTTTAGCATTTGGATCTGCATTGAAGGCCTCAAATGCGATGTACGAAACCATATCAGTAGGCGAAACTTCCGTAATTGTTTCCGAATCGCTCGATCAGCTGGACGATGCTAAAAAGAAAAGCCTGTGGACTGCATTGAAGGTCATGTTTAGCCTATAATTGCGTAAAATCATTGATTTTGCACGTTATTATAGTTGTTCTATATTTGCGGCACTAAAAAATCGTTCGGCTTCAGTCGGGCGTTTTTTTTGATAGTTTAATCTTTGAAAATCTAAATCAAAATGGAAAACATTCTCTACGTTCTGCCCGCCTTTGGGGTACTCGGTTTACTCTTTGTTGTGTGGAAAAGTGCCTGGGTAGCCAAGCAAGATGCAGGAACAGACAAAATGCAAAAAATTGCAGGTCACATTGCCGAAGGCGCAATGGCGTTCCTGAAAGCAGAATATAGAGTGCTGGCTATCTTCGTGGTTTGCGTAGCTCTTTTACTAGGCGTTACGGCAAGTGCCGAAACCTCTTCGCCTTTAGTTGCTGTCTCCTTTATTATAGGTGCATTTACTTCTGCCTTGGCAGGATTCATTGGAATGCGCGTAGCAACTAAAGCAAACGTGCGCACTACTCAAGCCGCTCGCACAAGTTTAGGTCGCGCTCTTGAAGTGGCTTTTACCGGAGGTTCAGTTATGGGAATGGGTGTAGTTGGTTTAGGTGTGTTAGGCCTTAGCCTTCTTCTTATTGTGTACTCCAATATTTTTGGATTCGATACGCAAGCTCAGGTAAATCAGGTACTTACTATTGTTACTGGTTTTTCTTTTGGAGCTTCCTCAATTGCGTTGTTCGCCCGCGTGGGTGGCGGTATTTATACTAAAGCTGCCGATGTTGGTGCTGACCTTGTTGGAAAAGTTGAAGCTGGAATCCCTGAAGATCATCCGCTAAACCCTGCAACAATTGCAGATAACGTTGGTGATAACGTTGGTGATGTGGCCGGCATGGGTGCTGACTTATTTGAATCGTATGTAGGTTCAATTGTTGGATCTATGGTGTTAGGCGCGGCTTTTATGGTAGATGGTTTTGTTGATCAATTCAACGGTTTGTCTGCGGTGCTTCTTCCATTAGTATTAGCAGCAGCTGGTATCGTA
>JBBSBG010000013.1:0-20168 GCA_038251495.1 Cytophagales bacterium | reverse complement strand
GGGAAATCGAAGAAAACTAATTCGCCACAACCAAATCGTGCTTCTTTCCAATGTTCAATATTTAGCGTTGCATAAACTACGCCACAGGTCGGAATATTCATGATGGTTTCATTCAAAAGAGCGTTTGCAAATTCTGTAAGGCCTGGATTATGGCCAAAGATCATAACAACTTCTTCGCTATCTCGTGGCGAATCTTTTAATTCCTGCACGACTTTTAAAATCTGATCTTCATTGGCATGATACAATCGCTTGTCAGTTTTTATTTTTTCTTCTGAAAAATGAAGCTCCTTGGCGAGTTCCTTGCAGGTTGTTAATGCTCGCTCGGCCGGACTGCTCAGCATTACATCGGGAGTTACGTGTTTTTCTCTCAACCGCTTACCCATGCGGGGTGCATTTTTTTTGCCACGATCATTAAGCGGACGATCGAAGTCACTCAACTCAGGATTGTCCCAACTTGATTTTGCATGGCGTACAAGACAAAGAATTTTCATTTCAGGTTGATTTTTTCAGATGTCCTACAACTTCCAAAGAGTAGGACATCTATAAGTGGAGGCTATTAAATATAAAGTTCTTTAAGAGAAGTTGAAGTAAAATTAATCAAAGGTAGGTGTATCTTTGCCTCGTTGTATGGAAAAACGGCCTCTAAAAAAGAGAATTAAATACTCAGCACTTTACTTCTTTATAAAGTTTCTGATTTTCTTTTCAAATCTCTTACCTCGAAAAGTTTGGTTGAGTTTCTGCGGGTGGCTTGGTAAGATTGCATATACAGTTTCTCCAAAGCCACGAGCGCGCACAATCAATCATCTCGATCTTGCATTTGGCCAAAGCAAATCTACCCGCGAAATTGTTGCACTGAGTAAAGAAGTGTTTGTGATGCTGGGTAAGAATGCTGGTGATATTCTTCGATCGCTAAAAGTAAAAACACTTGCTGATCTGAATAAATTTTTAGTAACACATGGGTTGGAAAATTACGAACGTGCTTTTGCTAAAGGTAAAGGAGTTATGTTTCTTACTTCGCACCTTGGAGCTTTTGATTTGCAAATTACAAATATGGCTTTGCGCGGGTTGAATCCAAACATTGTGGGTACTGCTTTAAAAGATGATCGATTGAATGAATTACTTTGGGAATATCGAAATGCCTATGGTGCTATCGCTATTGAACGCGGCAAAGAAAGTGTCCGACTCTTTAAAGCGCTGAAGACCGGTGGCTCCATTGCGATATTAATTGATCAGGATACAAAAGTGAAAAGCAGATTTGTTGACTTCTTTGGAATGAAAGCTTCTACTCCTATTGGGGCAACCATTCTTGCTTTGCGCACGGGAGCTGCAGTTGTGCCAACTTATATTTATTTAGATAAGGATGGCAAACAGCACATGCACATTCTGCCTGAAATTCATTTAGTTGTTACGGGTGATGAGGAGACTGATTTAGTAGTTAATACGCAGAACTTCACAAACTTTACCGAACAAATCGTGCGTGAGCATCCTGAGCAATGGGTGTGGATGCATGAACGTTGGAAAACCAGACCTGGGGAAGAAATTGTTTAAACTTAATTACATAGATGATGATCCGATTATTTTTTTGTGGTGCGTTGCTTTTCATTAGTTCCCTTTGCCTGGCGCAGATCTCAAAACAGGAAAAGAAAATTATTTCTTATATAGATGCAAATAACACGAATGCAAAGAAACTTCTAGAGGAGGTTGTTAACATTAACAGCGGCTCTATGAACTTTGACGGAGTTTATAAGGTAGGGCAAATTTTTAAATCAAGGTTGGATGCCCTTGGTTTCAAAACTCAATGGGTCGATGGAAAATTATTTGATCGTGCCGGCCATTTAGTTGGCCATCATACTGGAAAAGGAACTGGTAAAACGTTGCTACTTATTGGACACTTAGATACTGTTTTTGAAAAAGAAAGTGCCTTTCAAAAATTTGTATTGGTCAATGATTCTACAGCTACTGGCCCTGGCATTTCTGACATGAAAGGTGGTGATGTGATTATTATTTATTCCTTAGAGGCATTAAAGCAAGCTAACCTTTTAAAGGATATGAATATTATCGTTGTAATGACGGGCGATGAAGAACTTAGTGGGCGACCCCTTGAGCTGGCGCGTAAAGACTTAATTGAAGCCGCTAAAGCTGCTGACATTGCAATTGGTTTTGAGGATGGCGATAGTAATCCGGCAACAGGTGTAGTATCAAGAAGGAGTTCGTCTGGTTGGGAATTAAATGTGGCTGGCATTCCTGCCCACTCATCACAAATCTTTACTGAAAAAATAGGAGCTGGGGCAATCTATGAAACGTCCCGAATCTTAACTGGATTTTATGATCAGCTTTCAAGTGAAAAAGACCTTACGTTTAATCCGGGAATGATTTTAGGAGGAAGTGATATTACACGCGATGCAGTTCTTGATGGTGGTTCTACATTTGGAAAGGGAAATATTGTGGCAAAGCAAGCTGTAGTTACCGGAGATATCAGAGCTATCTCGCCAGAGCAATTGAAGAAGGCACAAACTATTATGCAAGAAGTTGTTGCAAAACACCTTCCCCAAACTCAAGCAACCTTAACATTTGATGAAGGCTATCCGCCACTTGCCCCAACGGCTGGTAATTTTAATTTGCTAGCAGACTATACTAAGGTGAGTGAAGATTTAAAACTAGGAAAGGTAACAGCTGTAAATCCGCGCGATGCCGGAGCCGCAGATATTTCTTTTACAGCAGGCTATGTTGACATGGCCATTGATGGGCTAGGCCTTGTTGGCGGCTACGGACATACTGATAAAGAATATGCTAATTTGAATTGGTTACCAAGACAAACCAAACGTGTTGCGCTGTTGATGTATCGACTTACACAAAATCCCGTTGGGAATAAGCGATAAGATTTTCATCAAATTTGAAAATTGGTTGGTTAGAAAATTTGAAGATTATTCACTCATGTTAAAGCAATTTTCAAATCAAATCATATCACTTTCAAATTACTTCACCAATTTCTTATATCTAATCCTATGTGGCTGTTCATCACCCAAACGCTTGCGCTTATTTTCTTCAAATTCGCTAAACGATCCTTCAAACCAAACTACTTGCGAGTCGCCTTCGAAGGCAAGAATGTGTGTACACACGCGATCTAAAAACCAACGATCGTGAGAAATAATTACGGCACAGCCCGCAAAGTTTTCAAGGGCCTCTTCCAACGATCGAAGTGTATTTATATCTAAGTCGTTAGTTGGTTCATCTAACAATAAAAGATTTCCACCTTGCTTCAATGCAATAGCTAAGTGAGCGCGGTTGCGCATCCCACCCGAAAGTTCTTTTACTTTTTTCTGTTGATCAGTACCGCTAAAATTGAACTTACTCACATAGGCACGTGAGTTTATTTCTTTGCCTCCAACCATTAATAAATCATTTCCACCGGTTATCGCCTGAAAGACCGTATCCTCAGGTTTCAAATCATCATGTTCCTGATCAACATAAGCGATCTTTACTGTTTCACCCACTTTAAAAGTTCCGGCATCAGGTTGCTCTGTTCCGGTAATCATCTTAAATAATGTCGTCTTTCCAGCACCATTGGGTCCGATAATACCAACGATACCGGCAGGTGGTAATGAGAATGAAAGATTTTCGTAAAGCAGCTTATCGCCAAATCCCTTTGCAACGCCTTGTGCTTCAATTACAACATTTCCTAAGCGCGGCCCAGGCGGAATAAACAATTCAAGTTTCTCTTCACGCTCACGTCCTTCAGCGCCTAATAATTTTTCATACGCACTCAAGCGAGCTTTTCCTTTTGCCTGTCTTCCCTTCGGATTCATGCGCACCCATTCCAACTCGCGCTCAAGCGCTTTTTGTCTTTTGCTTTCAGTTTTTTCTTCTTGCGCTAAGCGCTTTTGTTTTTGATCCAACCAGCTTGAGTAATTTCCTTTCCAGGGAATACCTTCACCACGGTCTAGTTCCAAAATCCAACCAGCCACATTATCCAAAAAGTAACGATCGTGCGTTACTGCAATTACGGTTCCTTTATATTGTTTTAAATGTTGTTCTAACCAATAGACAGACTCTGCATCAAGGTGGTTAGTAGGTTCATCGAGTAGAAGTACATCGGGTTCCTGAAGTAAAAGCCGGCAGAGGGCCACGCGTCTCTTCTCACCACCACTCAGGTGTTCAACATTTGCATCCGCAGGTGGGCAACGCAAGGCATCCATAGCGCGTTCCAGTTTGTTATCTAATTCCCAGGCATCGGCTGCATCAAGTTTCTCTTGGATTTGACCTTGCTTGGTAATTAGTTTATCCATGGCATCCGGATCTTCCATGATGGCTGGATCTGCAAACTTTTCATTGATAGCTTCGAATTCTTTCAAAAGAGCAACAACCTCTTTAACTCCTTCTTCCACAATTTCGCGCACAGTCTTTGTTTTGTCTAATTGAGGTTCTTGCTCTAGCAAGCCTACGGAGAAGGTAAGGTCGGAAACTACTTCGCCTTGAAACTCCTTGTCGATGCCTGCAATGATCCTAAGCAAAGAAGATTTTCCCGAGCCATTAAGACCGAGCACCCCAATTTTAGCTCCGTAAAAAAAGGAGAGGTAGATGTTCTTCAACACTTGTTTCTGGGGTGGGTAAATCTTGTTTACACCCGACATTGAGAAAATTATTTTTTCGTCAGCCATGGAATTTTAAAGTTAGAATAGGAACGCAAATATGGCTTTTTTGAGTTAATAGTCCACAGAAGTAAGCAATCCATTAGGAGTGTATTTGCGAGTTATTTTTTTAATTCTGGAACAATACCCAGCTGCCTATTGACAATGAGGTATTTACTTTTATTTTTGCGGAAAATTAAAGGGAGAACAGACTTATGTATTGGACACTGGAATTAGCTTCATATTTGGAAGATGCGCCCTGGCCGGCCACGAAAGATGAGTTGATAGATTTTTCTATACGCTCAGGGGCACCGCTGGAAGTGGTGGAGAACCTTCAAGAGTTGGAGGATGATGGACAACCTTATGAAAGCATTGAGGAAATCTGGCCCGATTATCCGACCAAAGAAGATTTCTTTTTTAATGAAGACGAGTACTAAACTCTTCTAAAGAATAGTGTAAAGTTAGGCTGGTGAAAACCGGCCTATTTTTTTGCCTTCAACTTAGAATTGAGCAAAGCCTCCGCCACAATCAAGTCGTCTTGCGTTGTGATTTTGATGTTCTCGTAGCTTCCCTCGAACAGAGAGATTAAATGTCCTGATTTTTCAGCCACGCTTGCATCATCTGTCATGCTTGCATCTTCTTTTAACTTATAAGCTTGCTTGATCAAATCTATATCAAAAGTTTGGGGTGTTTGAATTAATCTGAATCGTGATCGATCCATAGCTTTAGTATTATCCTGGTCAGTCATGCGGATAGATTCTTTCAATCTCACCGCAGCTACTGCCGATTGATGCACCGCGGCTAACCGAAAAGAAGCTCCTATGATATCTTCACTTACTAGGGGGCGCACTCCGTCATGAATTGCGACAAGCCCGGGGCCTTCAACTTTATCGAGACCATTTTTAACAGATTGGAAACGGGTGTCGCCTCCTTTTTGTAAAATGATTGATCTATTAAAAGAATGTTTTTTAACGAGCTCATTCCAGATTGGAAAATCGTCTTCGGGAAGAACCAAAACGACTATTATTTTTTCTGAATACCGATTGAAAGCCTCAAGGGTATGAAGGATAATGGGTTTACCATTCAACTCCAAAAATTGTTTTGGGAGTGTACTTTTAATCCGTGTGCCTTTACCCCCGGCTACAATTAATGCATATTCTTTAGAATTCATAAATTTGTAAAAATACCTTTTTTTGAATCTATGGCTATCATAAGGATCTTTCTTCTGGCTTTTAACGTAGCTATCGTTACCTATCTTTTGTATCGATTGCTTCAGATATACAAATCGAACTCGCCAAACCGAGGCTGGATTATTGGAATTGGAATTTTCCTCTTACTTATCCCAGCCACCATGCTTATGGGCTTTTTGAGGCCTTCACCCGTTTACCTATTACTTTACCCGGTTGCCATTTCGTTGCATTTATACCTGATTCGTAATTCGTAAAATAGATTTGTTAGAGGCTGGATATTGGATACGCAATTGAGGGTTAGAAACTCGACATTAGATAAGCCAACTCAAACTCTATTCTTTGAGAATTTTTTGTCAATTGAGCTACTTGTCAACTGACAATTGGCTGGCAACATCACTCAAGACTTAATACTAAAGACTATTTACTCAAGACTAAACAATTAGCATGCAATCACCATAGGTAAGAAACTTATATTTTTCTTTCTTGGCTGTTTCATAAGCTTTCATTACTAAATCAAAGCCACCAAAAGCACAAGCCATCATTAATAAGGTTGACTCTGGTTGGTGGAAGTTAGTTATCATCGCACTGCAAATTTTAAACTCATAAGGCGGAAAGATGAATTTATCAGTCCAACCTTCACGCTCTTTTAACCGATTGTTTGCAGATACGGCAGTTTCAAGTGCACGCATAGTAGTGGTGCCAATAGCACATACTTTTTTCTTCTCTTCTAAGGCTTTATTTACAATGTTGACTGCGTTAGTACCAACAATATAGTTTTCAGAGTCCATTTTATGTTTGGTCAGATCTTCTACATCCACCGCACGGAAGGTACCCAAACCAATGTGCAATGTAACGAAGGCCATATCAACACCTTTCAACTGCAAGCGCTTTACTAATTGCTTAGTAAAATGCATACCCGCGGTGGGAGCAGAAACAGCACCTTTATTTTTCGCGAAAATAGTTTGAAAGCGTTCTTTGTCTGCTGGTTCTACTTTGCGTTTGATATATTTTGGGAGGGGGGTTTCGCCAAGTGTTTCAACAATCTTGTCGAATGCTTCTGAATCGCCATCGAATAAGAAACGAATCGTGCGGCCGCGTGATGTCGTGTTGTCAATTACTTCAGCAACAAGATCTCCCTCGCCAAAATAAAGTTTATTACCAACTCGAATTTTTCTTGCAGGGTCAACCAGTACATCCCACAAATGCATTTCTGCATTTAGTTCGCGTAATAAAAAAACCTCAATCTTAGCACCAGTCTTTTCTTTGCGCCCATAAAGGCGAGCAGGAAATACCATGGTGTCGTTACCAACCATTACGTCACCTTCATCAAAATAATTAACGATGTCTTTAAAGACTTTATGTTCAATCTTGCCTGAACTACGATGAAGCACCATCATGCGGGCATCATCACGATTTTCGGCTGGATGTGAGGCGATTAAACTATTTGGGATTTCAAATTTGAATTCGGAGAGTTTCATAAGCTTACGGGCTTCATAACCCTTGGCAGGGTCGGTTTTTTTAATAAGGACGCAAAAATAGGATATGTTTTGATTGTCAAAGAAATTTTATAGCACGATTTTGGAACAATTTGCAAGATTGAGCGTCTGATTAATAATTGTTTTGTGCTATCGCAGTCCATTCAACATGAAAACACTAAGGATTGAGTAAAAAACGATGTTTATTGCAACCTCAAATCATAAAAAACGGTTAAACCCACATGCTAACAATACGTTTGATTTTCGAAAGTCTTGGTTTTGCCTACAAAGCCCTGAAATCTAACATTTTACGAACTGTGCTTTCTCTGCTGGGTGTTACTATTGGTATCTTCTCCATCATAGGAGTGTTGACTTTTGTAGACTCCCTTGAGAAAAACATACGCGAGAGTTTTAACTTTTTAGGGAGTGATGTAATCTATGTTGGCAAGTGGCCATGGGTGCGTGATGGTGGTCGCGATGCATGGAAAGAATTCCTTAAACGTCCCAATGTTTCATATGCTGAGTACAAATTTTTGAGAGCTAATATGAAGCAGGCAGAAACAGTTGCTATGTACGCAAGTAAAGGTGGCATGACAGTTAAAGCAGGCAATAGCGGAATTAACCAAATCAATCTAACAGGTGCTGATTTGGATTACGATAAACTTTTTGAATTCAATTTAGAGAATGGAAGGTATTTGACTAATGATGAAATTGAAGGTGGTAGAAACGTAGCTATAATAGGGTATGAGGTTTCGAAAGCACTTTTTCCAAATATGGATTCGCCAGAAGGGCAACAGATTAAAATTAAAAATCTGAAATACACTGTTGTTGGTGTAACCGTTCGAGAAGGTGAAAGTTTCTTAGGCATGACCAGTAAAGATTATGGAGTAATTATTCCTTATGATTCATTTCGAAAACTTTATCAAACAGGCACCGGTCAATGGTTTGAATTGGGATCTAGTATCGGGCTGAAGGGAGATGTAAACGATATCGGGTTAGTTGAATTGGAAAGTGAAGCTCGTGGATTATTGCGTGTAAAACGCGGGCTAAAGCCAATCGTGAAGGACAATTTTGCATTGAATCGCCCAGAAGCAATTGCCAACGCAATTAGTGGGGTGTTTGACGTGTTAAGTATTGCAGGTTGGATTATCGGTGGATTCTCTATGTTGGTGGGAGGATTTGGAATTGCTAACATCATGTTTGTTTCTGTAAAAGAACGAACTAGCATTATTGGATTGCAGAAATCGCTTGGTGCGAAGAACTACTTTATTTTGTTTCAGTTTTTATTCGAATCTATTTTCTTGAGTTTGATTGGTGGACTTGCAGGGTTATGCCTGGTTTGGTTGTTGACACTAATTCCATTTGGAAGTTTGCAAATAGTACTTTCTGTTAAAAATATTGTGTTAGGTATAGGGGTGTCTTCTTCAATTGGTCTGATTGCGGGCATTGTTCCTGCGGCTATGGCTGCGCGAATGGATCCTGTTACTGCGATAAGAGCTGCTTGAGTTTACACATCAAAAAAAATAGCCTTGCTCGGAAGCAAGGCTATTTTTTTATCAACTATTCAAGACCTGTGATTTATTTCTTTTCCTTTACTTCTTTTACCTCCTTCTCTTCACTTTCTTCAACTTCTTCTTTTACTTCGGCACCGCCATGGATTTTAGCCTTGATTTTCTTTTCAAGCTCATCCATTAATTCCGGGTTATCTTCTATTAACTGCTTCACCGAATCACGACCCTGGCCAAGTTTGTTTCCGCTATATGAGAACCACGATCCGGCTTTCTGAATTACATTAAGTTCAACTCCCAGATCAACAATCTCGCCTGATTTTGAGATTCCCCTTCCATACATAATGTCAAATTCAACAACTTTAAATGGCGGTGCCACTTTGTTTTTCACCACTTTAACTTTCACGCGGTTTCCAGTAATGTCATCCGGGCTTTCTTTAATCTGCCCAATCCTACGAATGTCCAATCGAACGGATGCATAAAACTTCAGAGCATTTCCACCCGTTGTAGTTTCAGGGTTTCCGAACATAATCCCGATCTTCTCACGCAATTGGTTAATGAAAATACAAGCACAACCTGTCTTGCTTATTGTACCGGTTAATTTTCTTAACGCTTGAGACATCAATCGGGCTTGCAAACCCATTTTGCTTTCGCCCATCTCGCCTTCCAATTCAGCTTTTGGAACCAAAGCCGCAACGGAGTCGATTACGATAATATCTATCGCACCTGATCGGATCAAATGTTCAGCAATTTCAAGCGCTTGTTCACCATTGTCGGGCTGCGAGATCAAGAGATTTTCAGTATCAATCCCCAACTTCTCCGCGTAGCTCTTATCAAAAGCATGTTCTGCATCAATAAATGCAGCAAGCCCACCTTTTTTCTGAGCCTCAGCAATGCAATGCATAGTAAGGGTTGTCTTACCAGAGGATTCCGGTCCATAAATTTCAGTTACCCGGCCACGGGGTATGCCACCAATGCCAAGCGCAATATCTAACCCTAAAGAGCCCGTTGAAATTGCCGGAACATCCATTACTTTAGTGTCATTCAATTTCATTACCGTGCCCTTGCCATAAGATTTCTCCAACTTCTCTATAGTTAGTTGTAGGGCCTTTAATTTTTCTTTTGCATCACTCTTTGGTTCGCTCATATAAATTCAATCGGTTATTTACTGTTTTAGTCTAATTCGGCATGAAATTACTATTTTAAATAGTATTCGCAAGTCGATACGTTGATAAAAAACTAATTTATTTAGTATTTATTATTTTGAGATATTGTAGAAAGGCTTAAAAATAAGGATTGACAGGCTTAATTTGCGCGCTATTCATGATAAAAAATATTTTCATCGGCATTGGATTGCTGCTTTTGATAGTGATTGCCTGGAACTGGGAGTTGGTGGTTTATGGTGCTCGCCAAGGCTATGGTCAGGTATCAATGGTTTGTAACGCCAAACCCATTCAAGAATATTTGGATGATCCTGAGTTTTCGGATTCGCTTAAAGCCAAACTGCGACTTATTGGCGAGATAAGAAGGTATGCTGTTGATTCTCTTGGATTAAAGGATACCAAAAATTATCAAACCGTTTATGATCAGCGTGGCGAGGAAATTATGTGGGTAGTGCAGGCTTGCGAACCCTTCGAACTAAAAGCTAAAATCTGGGATTTTCCAATTGTTGGTTCAGTTCCTTATAAGGGTTACTTTCAAAAACAGAAAGCATTGGACGAACGGGCTCAACTCGAACAAGAAGGCTATGATGTTAGTGTTCGAAATCCCGGTGGATGGTCAACCTTGGGTTGGTTTACCGATCCTATTTTGAGTGGCATGCTAAAACGAAATGAAGGCGATCTCGCGAGCTTAATCATACATGAAATGGTGCATGCCACTGTATTTGTTAAAGATGATGTTGATTTTAATGAGAACCTGGCCTCCTTTGTGGGTGATACAGCGGCTTATTATTTTTTGGCTGCCCATTTTGGAAAGGATTCACCACAGTTTATCCAATACCTGCATGAAGATCAGGATTATAGGAAGTACAGCAAGCACATTTTAAGAGGCACTATGATGTTAGATAGTCTCTATAAAGAGATGAGGAAGGATGAATCAATTAAAACCAAGAAGGAGAAAAAGGAGGCCATGATTTCGCTTATTATGAATTCAGCCGATACGCTTTCTTTATTTTCCCCACGAAAAAGTTCATCAGGCAGATTGCCCAATAACACGTATTTCATGTCGTATCATCTTTATCAGGCTCGGCAAGGAAACTTCAAAAAAGAACTTGATCAGAAGTTTGCTGGTAATTTGAGACAGTATATAAAGCATCAGGTAGAATTGTATCCTTTTCTGTAATGTGACGGCAAATGAACCTACCCATTAAGGAATTGTTAAGGAGTTAACACCAGCTTTTAAATAGCTTAATTTGTCTCTATTTTTAAAACGTGATTTCAAGGCCTATTCAAACACGCTTTGCCAATCGCAATCATCAAAAAAATTGGAATAAGAATCTAATCTCTAAACAGAAAAATTATGGCTAATAAACCAACGCAAAAGGTGCTGGTAGTTGATGATGAGGAGGCCATTTTAGAATTGTTAAAATATAATCTTGAGAAAAACGGGTATGATGTGCGCACCGCCATCGATGGATTTGCGGCAGTAGAAATTGCGCGCAAGTTTCATCCTGATCTTGTTCTGCTTGATATCATGATGCCAAAGATGGATGGCGTGGAAGCCTGCCGACAGATACGTGCCATGCCAGAGTTGATCAATACCTTTATTGTATTTCTTACTGCCAGGGCCGAGGAATATTCTGAAGTGGCTGCTTTTGATGTAGGTGCTGATGATTATATCCTAAAGCCTATTAAGCCACGTGCGCTTATGAGTCGCCTTAGTGCGCTCTTCCGCAGGGATTCAAAAAAGAAAAACACCTCCAGTCAGATTAAAATTGGCGAGTTGCTTATTGATCGCACCAGTTACACAATTCACGTAAAAGGAAAAGAAATCAGCTTACCAAAAAAAGAATTCGAATTGCTATTTTTTCTCGCTCAAAACCCCAATAAAGTATTTAGCCGCGATGATTTATTACAGAATATCTGGGGATCGGATGTTTATGTATTAGCCAGAACCGTTGATGTTCACATTCGTAAAGTGCGCGAAAAGATAGGAGATGATTATATTACCACCGTAAAAGGAGTGGGGTATAAGTTCAATCTCGGTTAATGCATGGTATATAGCGCCCGTACGTTGGCTCTTCTGTTGGCGGTTTCCATTGCCATCGTTACATTATTGTTTCTATCGCTTATTGAAAGCGTTGGTCGCGATGCCTTGCTGGTGGCGGCTGTAATTAGTTTCTCGTCCTCTTACCTGCTCATCTTTGTTGTGTTAGAGTTTCTTGTTTTTCGAGAAATCAATAAGATTTATAAGATGATGGATAAACTTCGCAAGCAGGAACTTGGCAACATTTCAAAACAAAAGTCGGGGGCGTTCAATCCCTTGCAAAATATCAATGAAGAAATTTATTCTTTTGCTACACTCAAGCAAAAGGAAATTGATGAGTTAAAGAAATTGGAAGCTTTCCGTAAAGAATTTATTGCTGATGTTTCGCATGAGTTAAAGACTCCGATTTTTGCTGCTCAGGGTTTTGTGCATACGTTGTTAGATGGCGCTGTTAACGACAAGAATGTGCGCACCCGGTTTCTTAAAAAAGCAGCCAAAAGTTTAGATGGATTAGATATTCTCGTTCAAGACTTACTTACGCTTTCGCAGATTGAAACAGGCGATATAAAAATGCGTTTCGAAAGTATTGATTTAAACAAACTCTGTTTGGAGGTAATGGAGCAGTTTGAAGACAAGACCGAAAAGAAAAAAATAAAATTAAAATTGTTATCCGATCATCATCAAAAAATTAGTGCGTTTGCGGATTGGCAGCGCATAACACAGGTAATGACAAATCTGGTGGCTAATGCTGTTAACTACACACCCGATGGGGGCGAGGTAACAATTACCTTTGATGTTGGCAAAAAAAACATCACAACCTTTATTGCCGATACAGGTGATGGAATTCCAGCCCAACATATTGCAAGAATCTTTGAACGTTTTTATCGGGTAGATAAAAGTCGCAGCCGCGAGAAGGGTGGCACGGGTCTTGGCTTGGCAATTGTAAAGCATATTCTGGAAGGCCACAACAGCAAAGCGGAGGTGCAATCAACAGTAGGCAAAGGTTCGATCTTTAGTTTTAAACTTCCACGATCAAAATCGGATAGCTCAGAATCGGACGAGGCATAGTAATTTTGCGCTCTGTGAAAATGCCCCGTCTCAATTTTGAGGATGCCATTCTTTATCAGGATGATGATTTCATTTTGATAAACAAACCGCCTTTTATTTCTACACTAGAAGATCGAAACGACAGCCAGAATATTTTGGCTTTGGCAAAAGAATACGAACCAGATGCTCAGGTATGTCATCGACTTGATGAAGAGACTTCTGGGGTTTTGGCTATCGCAAGGCATCCTGAAAGGCCATAACAGCAAAGCGGAAGTGCAGGCATCAGTAGGAAGAGACTCGGTCTTCCAATTGTTTTTAAATGATTTGAATAGTATCTTCATGTAAAACCAACTAAAAAAATTTATGAAAACAAAAGTAGTTACCATGTTAGGTTTCTTATTGCTCACATTTTCATGTAATGAAAATACTGATAATCAATTAGTTACCACCCCCCCCATCATTTAGCCAAATAAATGGAACGCCTGTATTATTTGATGGCAGGCTAAAGTTTTCGAAGTCTGAAGCCATTGGAAGTTTTATTGGGAGCTTTACGAAGGAGAAAGATTCAGACAAGGCTTTGAGTCGATTGAACGAATTCGCAATTGGGATGAAATTTTCTTCACACTACAACAAAATCATTGAATATCAATCAAGCGATATTGACCCACAAGGCAGGTCTGGTGAAGATGCGTTAGTAATCGATGACATAGATGTTTCAATAAATCCGTATCTTGACTCTCTGCGATTATCACCCATTATTGATCCAAGGCTTTCATCTATTTTGAGTACAAAACGCGAGTTAGAAATTAACAACAAAACCATAGTTAGGATACAAAATGACTTTACCTTCTTTTACAAAGAAGAAAATTTTTCTGATTTGAGGAATTTCTATTTGTCTCTGAAGGATAACAAAATTACACCGCCAAATGGATTTGAGGCAATAGACTTCAATTCGATTAAAGTTTATAAAACACAAATAACTTTAAACGGTGAAACGGTTTCTGAAATAACTGATGGAAAATCATTTTTGAACGGTAGAGTAAAGGATGAATACACGTGCGATGTGCGCTCCTCGAATGATTTATGGCGGATATATGGAAGGGCTTACACTATTTGGAGTTTTGTTTATGCCTCCGCAGGGTTAGAAACCAATTCGCAGACCAAGCGGAGAAAATGCAAGTTTTTGTCAGGATGCTGGTATTCTTGGGATGTACCCGTTAACATACCTACCCTAAAATTGAAGTATGATATTTGGGTTGCAACCTACGCCCCTCTTGCACGATATACAGAAACGCGGATAGCATCAAATGGAAACTGGGTTTCCCATTTTATAGGAGAAGCTGGCGGCATAGGTGTTCCAGCTTTCTCTCTTTCTGGTTGGTACTGCACTAATGGCACACACCCTACGTATGGCGCAAGGGAGTGCTCGCGTACTTTTATCAACGCCCCATCTCTTGCCCTTACTACATTAACATGTCCGTAACCCTTTTATAAAAAACTAACCATAGGTTTATGTTTAAATGTTACGTACTGGCTTTCTTGGCTCTTACACCCGCAAGTGCATTAGCTCAGGATTTTTATGTTAACGGCAACCTTTCGGCCTATTCCTATGGTTATAAATACAAAGACGATTATCCCTTGGAAAAACGCAGCTATACTGATTATAGCCCTAGCACAAACCAAAGTGTAGGCTTTGGTTTGGTATTTTTTCAAAAAAACTATTTTGAGTTTTCGGTTTCTAAAATCGCGTATCGTTATCATTATCCCACTGCCTTTAGTTATCCCAAACCTTCAACAACGGCTGGCTGTCTTTGCCTATCAGCATCAGGCTTTAGTTATTTTGAGAATGATAATAAATCATCAACTAATCTTAATCTGACTTATAAATACGGCATACTTTGGCCAAGGCATTTCAACGTTAGGAGAAATTTTCAGGTTTTTGGGGTAGTAGGAATAATCGCTCAAGTAAACCCAAAAATAGAAGCCGGTGTATTTGATAATGTAGGCGATCAAATCCTATACAATGGAGATACTATTTCCTTTAAATATTCGCGAACGGATAAAGTTTTGCCAGTTGTTTCATTTGGCTTAGAGGCGGAGAAGGCTCTTTTAAAAAATTTGTATTTGTGGGGTTCATTTCGCCAATACATTGGCTTCTCCGCTCAAATGAGAACATCATCGTTCTATACTAAAAACGGGGTACTGAACGAAGGCATGAATTATGGGGATGGCACAGCAAGAAGTTTTTCACTTGGACTTAGGTATTATATACCATCTTCCAAGTTGGTCGAAAAAGGATTGACATCATCCAACATTCAAAAAGGATTTTTTTACGCTGGATTAGATTTTGGAAGTTTTAAGAACAAACAAGAAACAGTTGAGGGGAAGGCATTTACCTATGTAAATTTTAAACTTGAAAGGGAAAATAGTCGATTTAATGGAATAATAGTAGGGTATAGACAGGCGCACAAGTTTTACGAATTTGGATTGTATGTACTGCCGGACAATATCGGATACATGGTTGAGTCTGGGCTAAACTCGAATAGTATAAATTATACCAGCCAATCTTATTTGTACATGCCAGTTCGGTATAAATACGGGTTTATGCCTTTTGCCTCTGCTAAATCTTCGCTTGAGATAATACCAAGCGTAGGCATTTCCACCAGCTTCTACCTACCACCGGAATTTCGTTCCAATGAAATAGCCTACCTCAGCCCCGATCAAACATTTAAGAAGCGTGCTTTTGTATTCGGTACCGAGGTAGGAACCGAACTGGCTTGGTATTTTGGTCGCTTTTCCTTAGTCGGATATATCCGTTATTTATATTCGCCACAAAATGCCAGGCAGGTAGAGTTTAGTGGTGTGGTCAACAATAAGCAGGTATGGGGCACACTTGTATCCAACCACACCGGGTTTTCTAGTGGGATAGGGATGCGCTATCTTTTTAAAAAGAAACTCGCAGATTAAAAGCAGACTGCACATAAAACCTTTTGCGCCCCGCATTCTGAATACTATCGGGTTAGCTTTTGTTGAAGTTTATTTTCAGTAAACTTGCGCCTCCTAAATTATCTATCAGGTTTCATGTATGTCCAGTAAGGCAACAAAGTTCAATTTTGAAGATGCTATCCTATATCAGGACAATGATTTTATTCTGATAAATAAACCACCCTTTATTTCAACGCTGGAAGATCGAAATGACAGCCAAAATATTTTGGCTTCGGCCAAGGAGTATGAGCCCGATGCTCAGGTATGCCATCGTCTTGATAAAGAAACTTCCGGAGTTTTAGCAATTGCCCGGCATCCTGAGGCGTATCGTCACCTTAGTATGCAGTTTGAAAACAGATCCGTTTCCAAAGTGTATCACGCTGTGGCGGATGGTATTCATAATTTTAAGGACCAACTCGTTGATGCGCCTATTTTGAAACAAAATGATGGCACCGTTAAAATTTCAAAAAGTGGCAAGGAGGCTAGAACTTATTTTACTACCAGCCAATCTTTTAAAAATCATACGTTGATTCTTTGCCGACCTATAACGGGCCGAATGCACCAAATTCGCATTCATTTAGCCTTAATAAAGGCTTCCATTACCGGAGATGAGGCCTATGGTGGCAAACCTTTCTACGTATCTTCTATAAAACGAGGATTTAATTTGAAAAAGCTAACCGAGGAGGAACCCCTGATGAAAAGAGTGGCTCTACATTCTTTTTTGTTAGAATTCGAATTATTTGGTGGTAGCAAAATAGCAATAGAGGCAGCCTACCCGAAAGATTTTCAGGCTCTTATCAGGCAACTGTCTGAAAATAAGCGATAAATCAGCCTATGGAACTACTGAATTATCTGCCTAAAAGTGCATCGCGGCTTGCATTTTCAGTTTCTTGATTCTACTTTTGTGTCCCTTTTTGAGGGGGTAAGAAGTACTTAAAAGTTTATTAAAAGCTAAAAAAGTGGATCATAACAGTTATAAAACGACCAACGCCAGCAAATCAACTGTAGAAAAGAGTTGGGTAGTAGTTGACGCAAAGGATCAGATATTGGGTCGTGTTGCCAGTCAAATTGCTCGCGTATTGCGCGGAAAGCATAAGCCAAGCTATACTCCAAATGTTGATACCGGTGATCACGTAATCGTGATTAATGCCGAAAAAATTAAAATGACAGGTAAGAAGTGGACAAATCGTGTCTATTTCACCTATTCAGGATATCCGGGTGGTCAGCGTGAGTTGACTCCTAAGATGATTGGAACTGGAAAGCATCCACAACGGTTAATTGAACATTCAGTACGCGGTATGTTGCCTAAAAACAGCATGGGTCGTGAGGTGTTCAGAAGCCTACATGTATACGCAGGTACAGATCACCCACACACAGCGCAACAACCAAAAGAATTAAAGTTCTAATAAATGGAGATTATTAATACCATCGGGAGAAGAAAGACCTCAGTTGCCAGAGTTTATGTTAAGTCAGGCAAAGGTCAGATCATCATAAACAACAGAGAGTTGAATGAGTATTTCCAATCAGAAATTCTTCAGACAACCGTTAAGCAAGCTCTTACAATTGTAAAGGCCGATGGTCAGTACGATGTAACGGTAAATGTTGAAGGTGGTGGAATTAAAGGTCAGGCCGAAGCAATCCGTTTAGGTATTGCTCGTGCATTGGTAACTATCAATACGGAAAACCGTCCTCCGTTGAAAAAGGAAGGATTATTAACTCGTGATTCGCGCATGGTGGAAAGAAAGAAGCCAGGACGTGCAAAGGCGAGAAAGAAATTCCAGTTCAGCAAGCGTTAATAGAAACAGCATGGCAGAAAAAATAACAACCGAAAGTTTAATGGATGCAGGTGTTCACTTTGGACACTTAACCCGTAAGTGGAATCCTAAAATGTCTGAGTACATTTTCATGGAGAACAACGGAATCCATATCATCGATTTGAATAAGACAATGAAGTGCCTTGAGGAGGCTACTTTCGCATTGAAAAATATCGTTCGCTCAGGTCGCAAAATCATGTTTGTTGCCACCAAAAAACAAGCAAAAGATATTATCAATGCTGAAGCTACCCGCCTAAACATGCCTTTTGTTACGGAGCGTTGGTTAGGTGGTATGCTTACAAACTTTGCTACGATCCGTAAATCATTGAAAAAATTGGCTCAGATTGATAAGTTGATGAAGGACGAAGCTTTCAACAACTTGGCTAAGCGTGAGCGTTTGATGATCACACGTGAGAAGGCTAAGCTTGAGAAGTTATTAGGTGGTATCACCGATCTTAATCGTCTTCCGGCAGCACTTTTCGTTATTGACGTAAAGCGTGAACATATCGCTGTAGCAGAAGCAATGAAATTGAATATTCCTGTGTTTGCTATGGTTGATACAAACTCAGATCCTACCAATATCGATTTCCCAATTCCTTCAAATGACGATGCATTCAAATCAATCTCCTTAATTGCCGGCCATGTTGGCAAAGCAATTGAAGAAGCTTTGATGGAACGGAAAAAAGATAAAGAAGAGGCAGGACACAAGAAGGACGAGGAAGAAAAAAGAAAAGTTGACGAGCCTGTAGAAAATTAATTGACGATTGACAATGTTCAATTGACAATCATGTTTGTCAATTTGTATTGTCAATTGCCGAAATATAGATAAGACATCGGCCCATAAAGCCGATGTTTATTTTTTAAGACAGATTAAAAATTGTAATTCGTAATTCTAAAATCATAAATAGCATGTCAGCAATAACCGCACAAGATGTAAATAAACTCCGCACCATGACTGGTGCAGGAATGATGGATTGTAAAAAGGCGCTTACAGAAGCGGAAGGCGATTTCGAAAAAGCCATTGAAATATTAAGAAAGAAAGGTCAGAAGGTTTCTGCAAGCCGTTCAGATAGAGATACAAAAGAAGGATCTGTGTTTGTAAGAACATCAGCCGACAACAAAGAAGCAGTATTGATCGCATTAAATTGTGAGACTGACTTTGTTGCTAAGAATGATGAGTTTCAAAAGCTAGGGGAATTGATTGCTGATACAGCGTTTTCAAAAAAGCCTGCTACTACAGAAGCTCTATTGGCTGAGAAAGTTGAAAACTTAACCATTAGCGAACGCATCACCGAGTTAGTTGGTAAAATTGGTGAGAAGTTAGAGATCAGTTCGTTTATTCACATGGCAGGTGAGGCAGTTGTTCCTTACATTCATGCCGGAGGTAAATTAGGAGTATTGGTTTCTCTGAAAGGTGTGAATGGTAAAGATGTAACCGAGGCTGGTAAAGATGTTGGTATGCAGATAGCGGCAATGAGTCCGGTAGCTGTTGATGAGAAAGGTGTTGATAAAACATTGATTGAAAAGGAAATCGAAATTGCCAAAGCTCAGATTGTCGCGGAAGGCAAGCCTGAAAATATGGTTGAAAAAATTGCTCAGGGAAAACTGAATAAATTCTTTAAAGACAACACCTTATTGCCTCAGATATTTGTGAAAGATAACTCCAAAACGGTTGCTCAATATTTGGATAGCGTTACCAAGGGTTTAACAGTTGCTGAGTTTAAGCGCGTAGCAATTGGGTAATAATTTCTAAAATATCAGATAAATTAAAAGGGAGCGAGTAGCTCCCTTTTTTTGTCCTATATCATTATTGCTAATCGGGGCAGTATTTTTTAAGTTTAATGTATGAAAATTGAGGAGCCCGATCTTTCCGGCAGGTACACGTATGCTGATTACCTCACTTGGCGGATGGATGAGATGGTAGAGTTGATCGAGGGAAAGATTTATAAAATGTCTCCGGCTCCGGGCAGCGTTCATCAGAAGATTTCCGGTAAAATGTTTCTTGCAATTGGTAATTTTTTATCCAAAAGCAAATGCCAATTATTTTCAGCACCCTTCGATGTACGATTATTATCCTCAAAGAAAAGTAAGTCGGATAAATCGATTACTACCGTGGTTCAACCCGATCTATGTGTAATCTGCGACCCCTCAAAAATTGATGAGCGGGGTTGTTTGGGTGCGCCCGATTGGATTATTGAAATCCTTTCGCCTCGAAACTCATCAAAGGATTTACGCGAGAAATTTGATGTCTATGAGAAATCGGGCGTAAAGGAATATTGGGTTGTTTATCCGAATGATCAAACAGTAATGGTTT
>JBBSBG010000012.1:0-20926 GCA_038251495.1 Cytophagales bacterium | reverse complement strand
CTTGGCAGGTTGCACCGATATGCTTTGGTGGTATTTACACTTCTGTCATTTACGTGCTTCCATTCTGTATCGCCAATTTTGCGCACGGCCTTAGCCTGCCGCGGTGCAAGAATTGTAAACTTAATATCATTCTCCGCTAGGACTTCAAGCGTTTCAGTATCAACTGCTGTTTCGGCCAGCCACATACCTTCAGGCTTGCGCTTAAACCGGTATTCAAAATCACGAATTCCCCAAATTATTTGAGTTTCCTTGTCGCGCCTGTTTGCCAACGGCATGATGATGTGATTGTAAACCTGGGCTACTGCCGAACCATGTCCCCCAAAATTCTTCGCGCTCAGTTTGTCGGCTTCTAAAATAGCTTCGTAGGTATCGGGCGCATAAACCTCCATCCACGAAAGTAATGTAGCCCCAAAGTTGAAACTAATGCGGGCATAGTTATTTACGATGTTCTTAATGATTCGCTCTTCATCGAGAATACGAGATGTTGCATTGGGTTCGTAGCACTCTGCAGTAATGCGCTCATTCCAATCATGATACGGATGTGCTGAATCCTGAACTTCAATTACTTCAAGCCACGCATTTTCGCGCGGGGGTTGATAAAAGTGACCGTGAATACAAACGTATTTATTGGAAGACGACATAGGGAATTACGAATTTGGAAGGACGAAGGACGAAGGACGAATTAAGATTTACGAATTACGAATTTAGATTTACTACTTACCGATTACTCATTACCTCTTACTGAATACCGATTACCCATTACTATTTACTAACGACTTAATACTAAAGACTAACGACTCAATACTACTCCAAGTCAAACTCTGCTTTTTCTTCCTGAAGTTTTAAAATGGAAATCCCCAACGGAGGTAATGTTATGGATACTGAGTAATCTTTGTTATGATATTTTACCGGAGTTGTATTCAACACACCTTGATTCAACACGCCACTTCCACCATACTTCAACTCGTCTGAATTGAAAACTTCTTTCCATGTGCCTCGAAAAGGAACACCAATGCGATATAGATTTCTTGCTTCCGGAGTAAAATTGCAAATCACAATCAGCGAGTCTTCTTTAACTTCACTTTTCCGCATATAAACAATTACACTGTTTTCACGATCGGAATAATCTACCCATTCAAAACCACGCTCGTCAAAAGAATATTGATAGAGCGCGAGTTCATTTTTGTAAAATAAATTCAGATCTTTTATAAGTGTATGAATACCACGATGTCCGCCATGATCTAACAAATACCAATCGAGGCTCTTGTCATGATTCCACTCGGCAGTTTGACCGAACTCACCGCCCATAAACAAAAGTTTAGTACCCGGGTGTGTATACATGTACCCATACATCAGGCGCAGGTTTGCAAACTTGCGCCACTCATCGCCAGGCATGCGCCCCATCAGCGAACCCTTTCCATGCACCACTTCGTCATGCGAAAGTGGCAGCATAAAATTTTCTGTAAAGGCATAAACCGCGCTAAAGGTGATTTCATTCTGATGATATTTTCGATGAATCGGATCAGTTTGAAAGTAATGCAGTGTGTCGTGCATCCAACCCATCATCCACTTTTGCCCGAACCCAAGACCACCTAGGTAAGTAGGTTTAGAAACACCCGGCCATGCAGTCGATTCTTCCGCAATAGTTGCCACATCTGGAAAATTTCCATAGACAACTTCATTAAATTCTTTAAGGAATGCAATCGCTTCAATGTTTTCATTGCCGCCATACTCATTCGGTATCCACTCACCATCCTTGCGGGAATAATCTAAGTAAAGCATGGACGCAACGGCATCCACACGCAATCCATCAGCATGAAAAAGTTCAATCCAAAATAATGCATTGCTTATAAGGAAAGATCGAACCTCAGGGCGACCGTAATTATAAATGTAACTGCTCCAATCCGGATGAAATCCTTTGCGCGGATCGGCATGCTCAAACAAATGAGTTCCATCAAATTTATAAAGTCCGTGCGCATCGCCCGGAAAATGTGAAGGCACCCAATCTAATATCACTCCAATCTCGGCTTCATGAAAAGCATCCACTAGTTCCATAAACTCTTGCGGTGATCCGAACCTGCTAGTTGGCGCAAAATAACCGGTAAGCTGATAACCCCACGAACCAAAGAATGGATGCTCCATCACCGGAAGAAATTCTATGTGCGTGAATCCACTTTCCTTCACATAGTTGACTAACTCAATGGCTTGTTCTTTATAACTCAACGAACGATTTCCATCTTCCGGTTTCCGTTTCCAACTTCCGGCATGTACTTCATAAACCGAATATGGTTTTGGTTTCTTCTCATTCTTCTTGCGCTCGGCAAGCCAATGACTATCGCGCCAGGTATACTCATGATCCCAAACAATAGAAGCTGTGTTGGGTGCTATCTCCGCATAAAAGGCAAACGGATCTGCCTTCTCTAAAATATCGCCCGTGTTAGCGTGTATCGAATATTTATAGGTCTCTCCTTTTCCAATGCCTGGAAAAAATCCTTCCCAAATTCCAGACTCATCCCAACGGGGTGTAAGCTTATGGGCGCTGCTATTCCAACTATTGAAATTACCAATCACTGAAACGTTACGAGCGTTTGGAGCCCAAACGGCAAAGTAAGTGCCCGCTTGCTTTTTGAACGTAGCCAGGTGAGCGCCTAATTTTTCGTATAACTTAAAGTGTTTGCCACTTTTAAACAAATGAATGTCGAAGTCGGTAAGCAGACTAAAACTGTCTTGCTCTGTGGACTCATTTTTTGAACTCTTTTTCTTTGCCATGGTAGTTAGCTTTTCTTTTTCCGTGCTTCTTTCGCTTCAAAATATCGGTCCATGTGGTAATAAATTCCACGCAAAGGAATATTTACCCAATCGGGTCTGCTGTTTAATTCGTAGCCTAATTCATAGATTGCCTTTTCAAGCAAATAGGTTCGGATTAAAATTTCATCCTGATCACTAAGTTTATTGTCGAGTCCTGAGCGCTCCAGGTATGCGCCCAAATAAAATCTACTTACATAATGTTGCCATTGCTCTGCCCATTGCACCAGAAACTCAAGATCTTTTTCACGATAATTTTCATTCAATAAAATTTTACCAAATGCAGCATAGTGAAACGAGCGCATCATTCCCGCCACATCTTTCATTGGGTTTTTCTTCAGTCTTCTTTCGCTGAAACTAAAACCCGGCTCGCCTTCAAAATCTATAATAATAAAATCTTTACCGGTAAATAATACTTGCCCCAAATGGAAGTCGCCATGAATACGGGTTTTGATTGCATTCATTTTCGTTTGATATATTTCACTAAAGCATTCCATCACATCATCTTCCATAGCCAGCACTTTTTTAGCAAGCGTCTGCGTTTCGTCATTCAGTTTATCCAACGATTGCTCTAATAGTTTAAACCGATCGCGCGTAAGTTTGCGTAGGGCCGAATAAAGAGACCGCTGATAATTGGCATTAAAATAATCAGGAGCAAAAGCAGGATTGGTTTTATCGGATTCCAACGCAAGGTGCATTTCAGCTGTGCGCTGCCCTAACCGAACCACGCGCTCATAAAATCCCCGACCAATAAATTCCTGAATCAACTCCGGAGCTTCTTCAAATTTTATAGCTGCTTTATTTATTAACGCGGGTAGTTTCTCCTTCTTCGCTTTGGCCATCACCCGTTCATAGAAACGACCAACTGAATCTATGGTCATTACCCACGCATCACCTTGGTTCTCCACTTTCTCCTGCAATAACCCAAGCACAGTCGTGTTCCCATTGTTATCGCGATACTCAACACTACCTGCATATTTGGGCGCATTTCTAAACGAGGTATTCTCTGAAAGGAACCGAATGATTTCAAGATCAGGATTTATCTCTTGCTCAATCTTTCTATAAAACTTAAAGAAGTACTGATCATTATAAATAATAGCTGTGTTGCTTTGATCTGCCTTCAATATTTTTGAATCAATCGTTTTAGTGTTCAACTTAGTGAACACACTGCTATTAAATTCAAGTGTTCCTTCATCATCTTTAATGCGCACTTTTCTATCCATGCTTGCAAACATGAAATCGCGGAAGCCTTTATGATAACTGCTGTCTAACATAAAACCAACCTTGCCTTGAATATCGGCTCTACAAATTACACTTTGCGCTGTGTACTCCACCTTATCAAAAATGCTATCAGATGGAATAAAGCACATGGGTAGAAAATACAATTCAGGCAGGCGTTGTACGTAATGCACTTCTATAATTGTAAGATAGTGCATTTCACCATCCGCCTTGAGCGGAATGATTTTATTGATGCTCATCTTACTGATCGCGCGTGCTTTGCCCCCAAACCAGCGGCACTTCTTCATGAACGGTTGAAGCACTTTTCTTTCTAAAACGCGCATGTCGTTATAATTCGAAAATGCTCGCTCCCATGATAGATCAGACTTAAAGAGATACAATTCATTGGCATCACCACCTTTCGGTTTCTTTTCAGTAGCATCTGCCTGAAACCAGAAATAACCATAAGGGCCTATGGTTATGGGATAGTCACCCTCACCCACACTCATAAACCTGTTTTGACTAAACACTTCTGCAATATCGCAATCTTTAAATTGTTTAAGATCAAGTGTAGTCGCTTGCGAAAACTGCGAAAGGTTTGCAACTACAATAATGTTTTGTTTTTCGTAGCTGCGAGAAAAACACAAAATCTTAGAGTTAGTGCTTTCAATAAACTTAATATCTCCACGACCAAAAAGATTTAGTCGCTTGCGCATGGCAAGCACATTTTTAACCCACCACATGAGTGAGGATGGATTTTCTTCCTGTGTGGCAACATTAATTGACTCGTGGCGATAGACCGGGTCGCTTACAATGGGCAGATAAAGTTTCTGCGGATTTGCTGTTGAAAATCCTGCATTTAAATTCATGTTCCATTGCATGGGTGTGCGCACACCAAACCGATCACCCAAATAAATATTATCACCCATTCCAATTTCATCACCATAATAAATCACCGGTGTGCCGGGTAGCGAGAATAGAATAGTATAGAGCAATTCAATTTTTCTTCTATCGTTACTCAACAAAGGCGCTAACCTTCTTCGTATTCCTAAATTGTGTTTTGTGTTGGGTTCACTTGCGTAAGCTTTAAAGAGATAGTCTTTCTCTTCTTCCGTTACCATTTCAAGGGCAATCTCGTCATGATTGCGTAAGAACAAAGCCCACTGACTATTTGGAGGCGTTGAAGGTGTTTGCTCAAGAATATCTATTATCGGATAGGAGTCTTCCGTTCTTAACCCAAGATACAAGCGTGGCATCAATGGGTAATGAAAATTCATGTGACACTCTTTGCCTTCGCCAAAATATTCTGTAGCATCTTCGGGCCACAAGTTTGCTTCCGCAATTAAAATCCGGTCTTCATAGTGTTTATCGATGTGGCTACGAAGTCGTTTTAAAAATGCATGCGTCTGCGGAAGATTCTCACAACTTGTACCTTCTTCTTCAAACAAAAAAGTAACAGACGAAAGCCTGAACCCATCCACACCGATCTTCATCCAAAAGTCAACCACCTTAATCATTTCGAGTTGTACTTCTGAATTCTCAAAATTCAATTCAGGTTGATGACGATAGAACCGATGCCAGAAATAAGCTTTCGCCTCATTATCCCATGCCCAGTTTGATTGTTCTTCATCACTAAACATAACACGCGCTTCCTTGTACTTATCGGCTGTTTCACTCCACACATAGTAATCTTTATAGCGCGAGCCAGGCCGGGCACTGCGCGATTTTTGAAACCAAGGGTGTTGATCAGACGTATGATTTAATACCAGCTCGGTAATTACTTTTATTTCTCTGCGATGTGCCTCCTTTAAAAATAATCTGAAATCAGCAAGCGTTCCATAGTCTTCATGAATGTCGCAATACTCCGTTATGTCATACCCATCATCCTTTAATGGAGAAGGAAAAAACGGAAGCAACCAAATTGTATTGATGCCAAGGTCCTCGAGGTAATCAAGTTTTTGAATCAATCCCTGAAAGTCGCCAATACCATCACCATTGCTATCATAAAAAGAACGCACACTTAACTCGTAGATAATTGCGTCTTTAAACCAGAGTGGATCGGTACGTTTAGCTGAAGCCATGATTACATATTTGATTCGTGAATTTGCAACTTAAATAAATGAAAAGGCATTTTGTTTGGATTGAGATCAACAAAGTTCCATTCTTGTGTCCAGGTGTAATGTTCGTCTGTTATCAAATCGTGTAGTTTAACATTAATCTTATCCGTTAATCTCAACCGCTCTTTAGGCAATTGTATAAACCCATTTTGCCCATTGTTTGGATCAAGATTTACTACAACCAGAATAATATTTGAAAGATCGTCTGTTGCCTTTATGTAAGCTACTATCTGATTATTTTCAATTGCGCAGAACTGCGTGTTCCAGGTAGACTGAAGTGCAGGGTTTGCTTTTCTGATTTTGTTTAAATAACTCATAATATCCGTCATCCGGTTGGTTCGTTTCCAATCGTAATTACGCACTTCATATTTTTCAGAATTAAAATATTCCTCTCTTCCTTCTATCGGAGTATTTTCATAAAATTCATACGAGGGTCCATACACACCATAATTTGAGGAGAGCGTGGCGGCTAGCGCAAAGCGAAGGATAAAACTATTTTCGCCTTGATGCTGCAAATGATAGGGTAAAATATCAGGCGTGTTGGGCCAGAAGTTTGGCCGGAAGAAATTTCTGGAGGGGCCGTAAACCAAATCATTTACATACTGAACCAACTCTTGCTTGGAAACCCGCCACGTGAAATAAGTATACGACTGAGTAAATCCAACTTTGCCCAACGAATCCATGATCTTAGGTCGTGTAAATGCTTCCGCTAAAAATATCGTGTCTGGATATTCTTTTTGTACTTCAGCAATTACCCATTGCCAAAATGGAATGGGTTTAGTGTGCGGATTATCAATTCTGAAAATAAAAATTCCTTGATCAATCCAAAAGATGAAAACCGATTTCAATTCTTCCCACAACTCTTTCCAATTATCCGTTTCGAAATTGAATGGATAAATGTCCTGATATTTCTTTGGCGGATTCTCTGCATATTGAATCGAACCATCTGGCCGCTGCTTAAACCATTCGGGATGTTCGGTTACATACGGGTGATCGGGTGCGCATTGAAAGGCAATGTCCATAGCCAAATCAATTCCCAACTTTTTCGATTCACTAACTAACTTTTTGAAATCGTCTAACGTACCAAGTGCCGGAAGGATAGATTTATGACCACCTTCATCACTACCAATTGCCCAAGGCGAACCGGGCTCGCCTTTCACTGAGCGAACATTATTATTCTTTCCTTTACGGTTTACTTTTCCTATAGGATGAATGGGCGGAAAGTACAACACATCAAACCCCATGGCTGCGATGCGCGGCAACAATCTTATGCAATCTTGAAACGTACCATGCTTTCCTGATTCTAAAGAAGCTGAGCGTGGAAAAAATTCATACCAGGCAGAAAAATTTGCCTTCGCATACTCCACCTGAATTTTAATTTCTGAATCGAGTTTTGTTTCGTGAGCTCGCAATGGATTGGCATGAACGATCTCAGCAAACGCTGGACTTAAAACAAAATCAATAGCCGCTTGATACCGAGTTGTATCCTCAAGCTTTTTTATATGTGGGACTAACGTAGAATTTTTTTTTGATAATTCCGTAAGAAGTAAAGCTCCTTCCATCAACTCTACCTTCACATCAACTTTTGCAGCAGCTTTCTTCTTAAAACCATCATACCACGTATCAAAGTGATCAACCCAGGCATGAATAGTAAATTCATAAATACCAGTTTCAGATACATCAAAGGAGGCACTCCACCGATCGTTAAACGTTGGGTTTAACTCCACGGTCTCCCACTTTTTAGCACCTTGCTTATTATATAAAACTTCTGCGCGAATGTGATCGTGGCCATCGCCAAAAATGGTGGCCGAAACATCTACGCGTTCACCCACAGTCCGCTTAGCCATATACAACCCGTTATCTACCATCGGTTGCACATCTTCAATTATTACTCTCGCCTTACCATTTTTCATTTATATAAAAATTACATCGCTACTTAACTATTAAAGAAGCATAAGCGGGTATCACAACCACGTGATTCTTTATCTCTGCTTCCCCTTCTGAAATAAAATCAACTTTGCTAAAACTACTTAACTCATTTTCTAATCGTACTGTAATTTCTACATCCGATACATTATTAATTATCAAGAGTTGTTCATCCCCTTTTTTTCTAATAAAACTTACAAGCTCTTGCACGCTTAACGGTGAGCTTTCAATACTGCCATAGGTTAACGCTTCACTTGAATTTCTATAATGAATGAAACGTTTGTAAAAGTTATACAACGACTCAGGATCATCCTTCTGTTTAGATAATGGAATTACTGTTTGATCTGAACTATACGTTGGCTTCTCCCAGGTAGTTTGCATAACCTCGTTCTTCCCTTCTGCCCACACAAATGGCTCACGGATTAATTCATCGGGCTTGCGTCCTTTCATTCCAATTTCTTCACCATAATAAATGTAGGGAGTGCCTGGTAAGGTGAGTAAAATTCCTGCAGCTACGCGTGCCTTGTGAGTGTTATCACCTAATTCACTTAGAATTCTATTTTGGTCATGATTTTTTAAGAATGTCGCATCAATGAATTCATTGGTACTTGAATTATAGAAATCATTTATCTGCTTGTATTTACTTATGAGGCCGATAGTATCCTTACCTGCATTTACCACTGAAGTGATTGCATAGCCCATATCAAAATTAAAAAGCGCAGGCAATCCTTTCAGATAAGGTGCCACATCTTTCGCGTTGCTCCACACCTCGCCAACCAGATAAACCTCGGGCTTAATTTTTTGCATTGCTTCCCGAAACCAAATCCAGAATGCATGATTATCTTCAGCCCGATCAGTTGGAAAAATATGTTTGGCGGCATCAAGTCGAAATCCATCAACATTCATGTCGGTCAACCAGTATTTTCCAATCTCAACAAATTCGGCTTTCACTTTTTCGTTATCGAAATTCAAATCGGGCATGCCGCCCCAAAAGAAACCGTAGTAATGCTCGGATAATGTATCTCCTTTTACCGGATGCCATTGCGTTATGTTATCCGAATCCAACGAAGTTTCCTTTTTAGAAATCAGCGCACGAATGGAATCCTTTTTCGCCCACACATAATAATCCCGATACGGATTTTTTTTGTCTGAGATAGCTTGCTGGAACCAGGGATGATCAGAACCCGTGTGATTTAAAATCAAATCCACCAATACTTTGATCCCGCGCTTATGCGCTTCCGTAACTAACTTTTCAAAATCTTCTTGAGTACCGTATTCGGGATCAACGGCTTTGTAATCAGTAACATCATACTTGTGATAGGTGGGCGAAGGCATTATTGGCATCAACCAAATACCACCTACTCCTAAATCTTTTAAGTAATCTAACTTAGCTGTCAACCCATTAAAGTCGCCAATGCCATCGCCATTGCTATCGGCAAATGAACGAACAAACACTTCGTAATTAACTCCGTATGGCCAGCGCGCAACATTCTCTGACTGCTTTTGGCAGGCAGAGAAAATTAGTATAAAGCTTAAGACGAGAAATTTTTGCATCAGTATTTAATCTTAAAAATGTACGCTGTATGCGGAAACAAATCTGTTTCAAACATAAATGAATTGTCGAGCCCGATATCGGTACCACTTCTTAACAAATCGCGACCGATATAAACCTTATCATTCTGCAATTGAAACGCCTGAGCAACCTCGTCCGAAAGTTTAATCTTTATACGTACTGGCTTATCCTCAAATCCAGAAACAATTACTAATCGCTCCTCACCCAGTACTCGTGCGAATACATGAATTTGATTTGAAATATTTCCTTGTTCTAAATTGTATTTGGTAAGATCGTAATAATCACCATTGGCAATTGCTTTGTTTGTTGCCGCAAATGTGAGCACATCACTATAGAATTGGCGAAGTTGTTTTTGATCTGCGCTCAGTAACCCACCATCATACTTTCCACCATTTACCCACTTCTGATGTTGTGGCACACCCCAATAATCATAAATAGTTGTTCGTCCATCTTCGCCACCAAATCCCTCACTTCCTAAACCAGGCTCTCCTACTTCTTGTCCAAAGTAAATCATTACGGGTCCGCGATCTATCAACGCACTGATCACCAACGCTGGCGCAGCTTTCCAATAATCACCTGCAAAAAATGGTGAAGCTATTCGTTGCTCATCATGATTTTCAAGAAAATGAACCATGTTATGATTTATACCTGAAAGACTTTTTTGAATTTGATCAATACCTAATGTGTTAGATTTTCGATTGATCAATAACCTAAGGGTATCATACAATTGAACCTTGTCGTACAAGAAATCAAAATATCCAGTTTGAATGTAATTTTTGTACTCGGCTGGATTGTAAATTTCTGCAATGAAAATTATCTCTGGATTTACTGCCTTTACCTGAGGTATTGCCCAATTCCAAAATTCAACTGGAACCATTTCGGCCATATCGCACCGAAAGCCATCTACTTTTTTATTTGTCCAGTAGATCAAAATATCGCGCATCTTTTCCCATGTGTTGGGGATGGGATCAAACTGTTTTGTCCTTCCATTTTGGATATCAACACCATAATTCAATTTTACGGTTTCAAACCAATCATCCATTGAAGGTGATGCCGTAAATTGATCGTTGCCTGTAACCTTTGCGGGAGTTTCTTCAAACTTTTTATCCTTTGTGGGGAAGGAATTGGAGCCTATTGAATTATATCTGGTGGGAGGCTGAAAACTTTGCCCCGGCAGATAATAGAAATTATTTGAGGCTTTAAACGAAACAGAGTTGTCATCGCCTTCACCTAGATCCTTAACCGTTTCTGGCTTAGCATCACTTTTGTAAACACGCGCAACGTGATTGGGTACAAAGTCTATGATCACTTTCATGCCTTGTGCATGGGTGCGATCAATCAATTGCTCAAACTCTTGAACTCTGTTTTTGATATCAACAGCAAGATCGGGATTTACATCGTAATAGTCTTTTATTGCGTAAGGCGAACCTGCTCTGCCTTTCACTACATCGGAATCATCTAATGGAATTCCAAATTCGGTATTATCATTTAAGGTTGCGTGTTCCAAAACACCCGTATACCAAACGTGGGTGGTGCCCAACTCTTTGATCCCTTTTAAGGCAGTTTCGTTAATGTCATTAAACTTCCCGACCCCATTCTCTTCAATGGTTCCATGGGTTTTGTTGGTAGTATTTTGATTACCAAATAGCCGAGTCATCATTTGATAAATGACTAATTTTTTTTCCTGTGCTGATGACATAGGTGAGTCTAGGATTTTTTCCTTGGGTGCTGCACAACCAAAGAATAGTAAGAGGGTATATAAATGCAGTTTCTTCATTCTCTTAAAGGTAATTATTTGAACTACCCGTGCAAAACGATAAAAACCGATTTGTAATAAAATTTTGCAACCATTGCCACTATTTCTTGAAATCGTGATGTTTCAAAATCGACAGATGAAAATGATGAGCCTCAAGCCAACTTCCGTCAACAATCCATGAAAGACAAAAGATTTAACTCTTGCTAGCCCAGCTCTTTAGCATATAACCGCCAACTGCCAGCAGGCAAATGACTAGCCCTAAAAACTCGCGGGTCTCTTCAATATATAGGTTTTGCATTTTAGCAATGTCATCGAAAAGCATCTCCTTATTTGGAGACCGAAACCATTCCATCGCACCGGGAATTAAAAAGCAGGCATAAACGAAGTATAAAACACCTGTAATCAACAGCCATAAACTATTATGCTTTTTAAAAATTCCGTAAGCACAAATGATTGCCATATTTAAATAAATCAAAATCCAAATGGCAGGATCCGGATCGTTGAATTGCACAATGGCAAAGACAACAAACAGTAGCGATAGAATAATATTAAAGATTTTCATGATCGACAATAGTATTTCTAAAATATGGCTCCGGCTATGGTTGCCGTCATCATGGTGGCGAGTGATGCCGCAATCATGGCTTTCAAACCTAACTTAGACAAATCTCCCTGGCGCTCTGGTGCCATGCCACCAATGCCTCCTATCTGAATAGCAATAGAGCTAAAGTTGGCAAACCCACATAGCGCATACGTAGAAATTCGAATCGACTTTTCACTTAACACTCCTGCGGCCTTCAAGTTGGCTAAATCAAGATATGCAACAAATTCATTGATCACCATCTTTTGGCCAAGTAAGCTACCCACATACAACGATTCGTCCCAACTTACACCTATGCAAAAAGCAAATATCCGGAACACCTGACCTAAAATATATTGCAAGGAGAATCCCTGATAGGTTCCATTGGTACTTTGTACAACAAAATCATTAAGACCAGTGTACGCTCCTATGAAGTCAACCAATATCCAATTGACTGCATAAATTATTGCAATGAAAGCAAGCAACATCGCTCCAATATTTAATGCTAGTTTCAGTCCATCAGCAGCACCTCCCGCAATTGCGTCAACAAGGTTTACCCCAATCTGACTTTTGTTAACTACCAGATTGCGGTCAATTTTTTCAGGCTCGGTTTCAGGCAGGAAGAGTTTAGCCAAAACGATTGCCGCTGGCGCATTCATAATGGACGCACTCAACAAATAACTTGCAAACTTCGCTTGCTGCTCAGGATCGCCACCGCCTAAAAAAGAAACATAAGCACCCAACACACTGCCCGCAATAGTTGCCATACCACCTACCATCAAACAGTTTAATTCTGATTTTGTCATGCGATTGATAAAGGGTCGCACTAACAAGGGTGCCTCGGTTTGCCCCATAAAGATATTGGCGGCTGCCGATAAACTTTCCGCCCCAGACAGTCGCATAGTGCGCGCCATGATCCAAGCAAAACCAAAAACAATTTTTTGAAGAATACCCAGGTAATATAATCCGGCTGTTACCGCTGAAAAGAAGATAACTGTGGGGAGAGCCTGAAATGCAAAGAGAAAACCCAGGTTGTGCTTTACAGTTGGATCGCCAGTGCTGTTCTTTGAAAGATCACCGATTAAGAACTCTGCTCCTTTAGCGGCAAAACTTAAAAAAGTAACAAACTTTGAACTGACAAACTGAAACGCGATTTGTGCAAACTCGACCTTACTGATTACTAGGCCAATGGCAAGTTGAATGGTAATACCGATTAAGACCAAACGCCAATCAACAGCTTTACGATTGCCAGAAAGTAAATATGCAATAGCAATAATAAAGATGATACCCAGGAAACCACGCAAATAATCCATGTTTCTGTCGCTGTCTAAGATTAGTTACGTTTACTTAGCTCATCTCTGATCTTAGCTGCCCGTTCATAGTCCTCTTTATCGATGGCATCTTTTAAGAGGTCATTCAGTTTTTCGATCGAATAATTTTTATAGTCTTCTGCACCGCTGGATTTGCGAGCGACTTCTTTTTTAATTTTAGTTTTTGACTCAGGTTTTACTTCGGCTTTTTCATCTTCTTCTTCCTGATCGGTTAGCACAATGCCGGCTTCAGCTAAAATACTTTCATGCGTGAAGATTGGTGCATCAAACCTAAGCCCAATAGCAATGGCATCCGAAGGTCTTGCATCTATTTCAGATTTCTTAAGCCCATCGGTGCAAACAATTTTAGCGAAGAAAACACCTTCTTTTAAATCGGAAATTACAATCTCCTCCACATGAAAATGAAAAGCATTTGAAAATGATTTGAACAGATCATGAGTCATTGGTCTGTTGGGTATTATTTTTTCTATCTCAATTGCAATAGCCTGCGCCTCAAACATTCCAATAATAATTGGAAGTCTTCTGTTGCCGTCAACCTCACCTAGCACGAGTGCAAAAGACCCAGTCTGAGATTGACTTGATGAGAGCCCAAGTATTTCAAGTTTTATTTTCTTCAACGCTGCCACAGAAAATTGAAATTATACAAAAAGTAATAAAACCACATCTTTCAACAAAAATTGATCGCGCATCATCCGTTTGCGGCTTTGATGGCAGCCGTTAATTTAGGAACTACATCGAATGCATCGCCAACAATCCCATAATCGGCAGCTTTAAAAAATGGTGCATCGGCATCTTTATTGATCACCACAATACATTTTGATGAATTGACGCCAGCTAGATGTTGAATAGCGCCAGAGATGCCAATTGCTATGTACAACTGCGGGGCTACCTTCACACCTGTCTGTCCCACGTGTTCATGATGTGGTCTCCAACCCATATCTGATACTGGTTTACTGCAACCTGTTGCGGCATGCAATGTTTTTGCAAGGTCTTCTAAAATTGCCCAATGCTCAGGCCCTTTAAGTCCACGACCACCAGACACCACAATTTCTGCTTCAGGAAGTAATATATCACCAGTTGCTTTTTCAGAAGATAGAATAGTTGTGTTGAAGTCAGCATCTGAAAGTGTAACTGAATAATTAACTACTTCAGCTGCACCACCCGTCTCTTTCGCCTCAGCTGCGTTCTTTTTTATAGCAATAACTTTCTTAGCATTCTTTAACTCAACTAATGAAAATGCTTTGCCTGTATAAATACTTCTTTTCACAACAAACCCAGCACTTGTATTGGGTAACTCAACAACATTAGCAGCAAAACTTGCTCCTGTTTTTATAGCTACTTTGGCAGCTACGGGTGTACCCAACGATGAGTTTGCTAATACTAAAATATCTGCCTTCTCATCTTCCATTGCTTTTGTTAGCACCGAGGTATAGACTTGAATGATGGGTTTTTCAAGTTTAGGATCGGCAGCATGCAACACTTTCTTGGCGCCATAATTACCTAATGACTTTACTTCGGCTGCATCGGCAGGGCCCAGCACAATGGCAGTAACTGAATCTCCCATTGCTTGCGCGTAACAAACTGCCTCCAGCGATGACTTTCTGATTTTACCCTCAGCTACTTCAACAAAAACTAATATGGCCATATATGTTATTTAAGATTTTTTAACCTCACCCCTTGCCCCTCTGCCAAAGAGAGGGTAAATACTAAAGTACTTTCGCTTCATTTTTTAATTTAGTTACCAACTCGGCTACATTATCCGATGAGATCATTTGCACCGCACCTTTTGGTGGTGGTAGTTCAAACTTTTGCAATAGAGTAGTTGCCTCAGTTGCTTTTGGCTCCACAACTTTCAAAGGTTTTGTGCGCGCTGACATAATGCCGCGCATGTTTGGAATTTTCCATTCGGCAATTGGTTCCTGGCAACCTGCGACTAACGGGAGATTAGCTTCAACTTCTTCCTTGCCCCCTTCAATCTCAATCGTCATTTTAACTTTAGTGCCATCAATATCTAATTTCATTACGGGTGATGCAGAAGGTAAACCCAACATCTCACCCACCATAGCATGCACAACTCCACTATTATAATCAATTGATTCACGACCCATCAACACCAACTCGTATCCCTTGGCATGTTCTGCAATTTGAGTAGCCACAAAAAACGAATCAGTTGGCTCGGCATTTACCCGAATAGCGTCATCGGCACCAATCGCTAAAGCCTTCCTTATAGTTGGTTCTGTATCAGCCAAGCCTACGTTTAAAACTGTAACTGTGGTTCCGGGTGTAGCCTCCTTTATTTCAATTGCCCGAGCTAATGCATAATCATCATACGGTCCGATAATAAACTGCACGCCTGAAGAGTCGAACTTTGTATTATTATCCACAAAATTGATCTTAGAAGTGGTATCTGGCACGTGTGAGATGCAAACCAATATTTTCATAGGTACTTTAATAAAATGATAATCAAAACTTTACCTTAACCGATCTAAATTTGGCCTCAAGATAAAGGATAAAAACTTAAAATAAGACTTAAAAACTTGAAATTCCGATGAATAAAGACCGTATTGAGATGTTAGAGCAGTTTCTTAGAGAAGACAATTCGGATCCGTTTAATCATTATGCGCTTGCATTAGAGTATAAAGACCTAAAGCCTGAAAAAGCCAAAAGTCTTTTTGAACATTTATTAGTTACACACCCTGATTACTTGCCAACCTATTATATCGCAGGATTGTTTTATTCCGATCAATCGGAAAATGCCAAAGGGCTTTTGATACTTAGAAAGGGCTTGGAATTGGCACGAAGTCAGAAAAATCACTCGGCTAGCCGCGAATTGCAAGCGGCCATTCAACAAATAGAAGATTAAATCTGGAAAACAATTTTACCTACCTTATTGGGCTTAGTTATATCAGGAAAGGATTCAACGATCTTAGAAAACGGACGTATAGAATCAACTAACGGTCGGATCTGGTGCTTACTTACAAAGGCCAACATCTCGCTAAAATCATGATCGCTGCCCATAGTAGAACCTAGCAATGAAAGTTGATTCCAAAACATGCGGTACATATCTAATTTAGCTGGCAGCCCATTGGTTGCCCCATAAAAAACAATCTTGCCTTTTGGCTTTAGTGCTTTAATGAAATTATTTATCTGATCACCACCCGCACTATCAATCACAAGATCGAAACCACCCTTTGTTTTCCATAAGTCAGGATACGTTGCTTGCTTTTTATAATTGTAGGCGCCCTTCGCACCAAGCTTCAATGCTTTATCAATTTTATCATCACTGCCTGAGCTTACATAAACATTGGCATCTACTGCTTGCGCGAACAAGAAAGCAAACTGAGCAACACCACCACCAAAGCCGGAGATCAATACATTTTGTCCGCTTTTCAATTCACCTCTGCGAAACAAAGCCCGATGCGCAGTGAGTCCTCCAAGAGGTAGTGCCGCAGCCTGTAGAAAATCCAGGTGCTGAGGCTTGCGATGTAAACGATCTACAGGAACTGAAACATATTCGGCAAACGTGCCATCAACCGGCATTCCTAAAATTGTGTATTTATTAGATTGCACTTCAAGGTCGGTACCCCAATCAATGTTTGGATTAATAACTACCTCCTGACCTACCCAAGGTTGATCCTTTTCATCACCAACAGCTTCAACCACACCGGCTCCATCGGAGCCCATAGTAACACCAAATTTTATGTTTGGATATTTTCCTTCTCGAATCCAATCATCTCTGCGATTGAGCGCAGCTGCCTTGATACGCACCAACGCCTTACCATTACTAACCAAAGGTTTTGGTAGCTCCACTAATTCAATCTTGCCCGCTTCTTTTAATACAAGTGCCTTCATACAATAGTTTCTGCGATGAAGGTACTAAAGCAAAATGAATTTTTGAAATCTAAATAAACTTAAATAATGAAATTAGGCTAACTGAAAGTTACCCAAAACGATTCCTTTGACTGTAAGGTCTTCGTCCAATTCTTCCCAGCGCAGCGCGTAGCCATTTAGTCGAATTTCAACTTTCTGAAGCTGTTCATCGGAAGCATTTTTTAATAATCTAAAACGATGAGCAGGAAATCCAATGATTCGTCCATCTGTGAGCTCTACATAAATAATCCTATTTTCTACCCAAGTAGATATAGCTACAGGTTCGGCAAATGTCTCTTTTTCAACGATTATGGAATTCATAAAATTTTGCTTTAAAAAAATCAAGATGTTCAAAAACTAAATTTTCTATCTCTCTAATATCATGTGGCTTCACATTTCTATTCCTTGCCAATCTAACAGGGTTATTAAGCCAGTATTTGCATTCTCCATCAGAGGTAGCAATGTGAATATGAGCAGGCTCATTCCCTTCATCAGAATAAAAGTGAAATCGAAACTGACCAATTCTTAAAACAGTAGGCGTTTTAACAATCCAGTTCTAAAGTACAAAAAAATTACCATTATCGACTCTCAACTCCTCGCCTATCAAAACGGAGTATCATCATCACTCATCGGTGATGGTGGTGGTTCATTAAAGGTATTCAAGCGGCTTTCGCGAGTGATGCTGCTCATGGGCGTTAATCCTTCCGGTGAATCGTAATCCGCAAACTTGGTGTACTTGCCGATAAATTTCAGTTTCACATTTTCAAGCGAACCGTTTCGATGTTTGGCAATAATTACTTCGGCCATACCTTGTGTGGGCATACCTTCTTCATCAACCGTAATTTTATAGTACTCAGGACGATACAAGAACATAACAATATCTGCATCCTGTTCAATAGAACCGGATTCACGCAAGTCAGAAAGTTGCGGGCGTTTGTCGCCACCACGGGTTTCAACTCCACGACTTAACTGCGATAGCGCAATCACGGGTATATTTAATTCCTTAGCAATTCCTTTCAAGGCTCTTGATATAGAAGCAATCTCTTGTTCCCGGTTTCCACCAGCCTCACCTTTCATTAATTGCAAGTAATCGATTACTACTAATTGAATATTATGTTCGGCCTTAAGCCTGCGGCACTTGGCACGCAACTCCAAAATAGAAAGTGCTGCAGTGTCGTCAATAAAAATTGGTGCGCTGGAAAGCCGGGCGGTTTTAGTCACCATCTGCTGCCATTCAAAATCGGCAAGATTGCCCTTCTTTATTTTTTCGGAATCCAATTCTGCTTCCGCAGAAATCAACCTGTTAACGAGTTGAAGCGAGGCCATCTCTAAAGAGAATATGGCAACTGGAAAATTGAAATCCACAGCTGCATTTCGCAAAGCTGAAACCACAAATGCTGTTTTACCCATACCCGGTCGCGCAGCAATAATGGTGAGTTCTGATTTCTGCCAGCCAGAAGTAACCCGATCCAATCGCGAGAAGCCACTAGGAATTCCCGTAAGGCCATCCTTATGATTTCGCTTTTCCTGAATCTCTTTAGTCGCCTGAAACATCAATGACTTCATTGAATCATAATTCTTGCGAAGATTCGAATCAGAAATCTTGAAGATATTTTGCTCAGCACTATCTAACAATTCAAAAACATCTGTGGTATCTTCGTAAGCATTGTGGTGAATCTGTGAGGCAATCTGAATGAGATCGCGCTTGATCGCCATCTCTATTATAATACGCGAATGGTACTCGATGTTTGCAGCCGAACTTACTTTGCTTGTGAGTTCGGCAATATAAAACGCACCTCCTACTAATTCGATCTTGCCACTCTTGCGAAGTTGTGCAACCACCGTGCGCATGTCCACAGGCTCAGAAGCCTTAAACAGGTCGATGATGGCATTATAAATCTCTTTATGTTGTTCGGAATAAAAATGTTCGGGTCTTAAAAACTCAACCACAGCCGTCAAGGCATTTTTCTCGAGCATGAGGGCTCCAAGAATTGACTCTTCCAGATCGAGCGCCTGAGGCGGAAGCTTACCTAAACTTTCGGAGATGTCTCTCACTAAAAGTTTGGATTTGTTTCCCATTCCGCTGATCGCAGAACTTAACCTCACTGGCGTTGATCTTTGCTCCATACTTTGTGGTTGTTGTACGTAGTTTACTTATTCGGGCAACAAACGTACTGCTAAGAATACTTCTACCTTCAACAAGTTATCTACATTTGAACGTGTGAAATTGTTAATAAATTCAATTTCAAAATCGATTAAAATTTAGTAAGGTTACCGACAACTTTTTTAATCACTACACATTTTGGATTATATTTAACCCGATTAAAAAATCTGAACACGTGACAGCTACCGAAATCTATCAGCAAAGCCTTGATAAACAGCGTATCCTCGCAGTAGGTGAAGGTGGTGGTTTAATCACTTCACTGATTGCCCACGTGCTAAAATCGTATAACAGAAAGTTCGATTTGTATCAGCGTAGCAAGACCGTTTCAATAAGCAAAGACTCAATTATTATTCTTATATATGACACTCATCAATTAGCTGATTATAAGCATCATATATTAATATTAAGCAGTACAACTTCAAAAGAAGAATTAACTCAATTTGAATTACTTGCTGATGCTACCTCTAAAGGAGGAACGTTTATATATCCAGAGTCTGATTCAACCTTGAAGCAACTTGGTTCGCGCGAGCGAGCTGACATTCAGGCTATTGGCTATAGTGGCTACAAGCATGAAAGTAAGGATGGTAAAACCATTCTCATCTCAAGTAGCAATGAAAAGTTTCCGATTGCCTTATCGGGAGGAAAAGATTTGGAACATTTAAGTGCTGCTAAAGAGGTTCTTAAAAAAATAGGCATCACCAGCAGTCAGTTTTATAATGCACTTACCTCCTACCAGCCTGCATAATTTGATCTTTTTATCTATCTCTTAATTGATCATGAAATTAAATCTCAAAATACCGCTTTGCTTTTTCGATCTTGAAACAACCGGCATAAACGTTTCTCAGGATAGAATTCTTGAAATAGCTGTTATAAAAGTAATGCCTAATGGTGAACTTATTAAGAAGAGCAATGTCATAAATCCAACCATCCCTATCCTACCCGAATCCACAGCCATACATGGTATAAGCAATGAGGATGTAAAGGATAAACCAACCTTTAAAGAAGTTGCCAAAGAGTATGCAAAGTTTTTTGAGGGAGCCGACCTGGCGGGTTTCAATATTCTAAAATTTGATGTCCCTGTTTTAGTGGAGGAATTCTTACGAGCCGATGTTGAGTTTGATTATAGTCGTAAGAAACTCATTGACGCACAGAAAATTTTCCACATGATGGAGAAGCGAAACTTGTCGGCAGCATTCAAATTCTATTGCGATAAAGATATGACCGATGCACACTCTGCTGAAGCAGACACTCAGGCCACTATGGAAGTGCTGTTTGCCCAGATTGAACGCTACGAAAATCAGGAAGTAACTGACGGACTAGGAAAGAAAGTTGGGGAGGTTCAAAATAATATGGACGTGCTGCACAAACTCACAGCTTCGAACCTGGTTGATCTTGCCGGGCGAATAATTAGAAATGAGAAGGATGAAGCAGTCTTCAATTTCGGAAAACACAAAGGAAAGGCTGTGCTACAAGTACTAAAAGATGAACCTTCCTTTTACGATTGGATGTTGAAAGGCGACTTCCCACTTGATACAAAACGAAGGCTTACGGAGATTAAGTTGAGTTTGTTGACTAAGAAGTAAAATTCT